>JALRGF010000069.1 GCA_023253495.1 Verrucomicrobiales bacterium | reverse complement strand
GGCCGGAAACGGCACGGTCAGTACTTGGATGAGAGATCTTTCTGCCCTCGTCCGCACGGAAAACCGCCCTTCCGCTCCCTTTCGTGGGGCTGATTTTTTACTGCGGGACAGGTATTCTGTCTGCTGCGAGACAGGTGTTCTGTCTGGGGTGAGTGTCAGCGGTCCGCATCCGGACAGGTACATCGTTAACGGACAGGTACATCGTTCAGGGATACATCGTTCATCGGAGGCAGTCGCGCATATGACTCGGGGTCAATGTTCGCGCCACGTCTCCCTCAGAAACTCATTTGATTGAGTCATTCCGCCCACCTGTAAGTATTGTGCACAAGGTATCTGGGCCGACGCTGGGAAGGAGGGCTGAGTCATGTGAGGAGTGGGAAGGGGTGTGAATTTTCGAAGGCCGCGTCAGCGGAGGGTGAAGCGCACGCGCAGGTGGGTCTGCGGGGCGGCGGCAATCGGCTGCGCGCTGCGCCACGTTGCTGTCGTCGATGCACCCCCGCCGTTGCTGGTTTCATGGACGAAGACGGCGTCTGCTGCCCAGCGGTCGAGGTCTTGTGACGATTCAACGGCGAGCGCCACGCTGTCCGAGGCCGCGGTGCTGCGGCGGATGTCGATGGCAAAGAAATCGACGCCATCGACGGTAATGATTCGCCCCGTTGGCAGGGCGGCATCGGGGAGGCCCGGAAGGGAGCCGAGTGCAAATTCGCCGAAGTTGTTGAGCCCGTCGCCGTCGGGATCACCCAAGGCTTCGGAAAGGCCGTGGGTGGTGAGCCAGTCGGAGAATTGGGTGCTCTCGCCGCTGCCGGGGGTGCCGCCGGGGAGTGTGCTGGCGCGCCAGCTTTCGGGGCGGGCATGGTCAGGGTTGGTGGTCGGGGCGACGAGCACCAGCGAACGGCCGTCGTCGTTGGCGGCCGGCCAGGGCGGGGCGGGGTCGTAGGTGAAGTCGCGGATGATGCCGGTGCGGGTGCTGGCGAGGACGAGTCGTTCGCCCGTGTTGGCAAGGGTGCCGGTGAAGGTGCCGGCGACGGTTGTCCCGGGGTAGCGTTGGGCGAAGGCGGCGCTGTTTCTGGCCACGACCACGTGTGCGCCTGGGGCGAGCAGCGAGTGATCGGCAAAGGAGAACTGGATTCCGGCCACGAAGCGCACGCCGGTAAGGTCGATGGTTTTCGGGCCGATATTCTGCAGTTCGATGAATTCGTAGTCGTCGCGGTCGGGGGACACAGCGATCTCTTCTGGCAGCGAAGGCTCGTGCGGCCGGTAGTTGAACTCGGACACGACCAGGTTGTCGGCAGCGGCGTCGACGGCGTCGATGCTGAAGAAGGCCTGGTTCAGCGCGCTCCATTCGCCGGAACCGGTGTCGAACGAGCGCGCGCTGAGCAGGGTGGGAGTGCTGAAGAACAGCGGGGCGCTGACATTGGTTCCGCCGGCGCTGACCTCGCCGCGCAGGAACATGTCCATACGCACGTCGCTGCTGGTTCCCGATCCCTGATGGATCTCCACGGCAATGGTGTTCAGGCCCGGTGCAAAGTGGGTCACATCCAGCGGAAAGTCCTTCCAGGCCGTCTCGTTGGCCACGTTGGTTCCGGTGTAAAAGTTGGAGGTGGCACCCGGTGGCAGGCCGGGGGTGCGCACCACCTCCAGGCCGTTGACGTAGACGGCGGCTTCGTCGTCGAATTTGAGTCGCAGCATGAAGCGCACGAAGTCCTGCGGGTTGGGAATGGTGACGGTGGTGCGGAAGTATGTCGTTGGGTGGAAGGCGCCGGCCGGGCCCCGCGGCACGGTGGTGCCGGCCCCTTCTCCGTCGGAGCCGTAGCCGAGGGAAGAGGGGCCTTCCGGCCAGGACGCGTCGTCAAAACCCACCGTGCGCCACGCCGTGCCCTGGTCGCTGCCGTCGGCGAGGAATTTCCAGACATGCCCGGTATCCATGAAGGTTGCCGGCGCGGGGCCGCCGGCGCCGAAGTTTGCGACCAGTGCGGATGGATGAGGGTTGCCGCCGAGGAGGCGCGGGTCGCTGCCGTCGAGGGTATAATAAATCCTGTCGGCGTTGGTGGCCATGGTCACGGGGGTGGAGGGGATGAGCGAGCCCCCCTGTCGGCTGAAAGTCGGGGCGTCGGTCTCGGGATAGAGCCCTGCGCCCCGGAGCACGGAGAGCAGGCCGGGGGTGCGCACAGCGAGGTAGTCGTTGCGCACGGCGTTGTAGGCGGTTTCCCACTGGGCGAGGGTCCGGAGGGAGCCGTGTTGATCACCCCAGCGGGCGAGTTCGGGAATGAGGAAGCGGCGGTGGTCCCGGGTGATGGCCTCGTAGCGGTCGAGGCACGGCTGCGGGGTGAGCGGACCGCCGTGGAACAGGGCGCGGTGGGCGCGATCGCCGAAGCGGACGCGGTATTCCAGGCTGTGGCGCAGCCATTGCTGCGGGGCGCACGCGCCGCTGAAGTCGCCGGTCTTGTCGTTGGTCGAGTTGAGCAGGAGCGTCCACTCGCTGTCCCACACGAACCAGTGCATGCCGGTGCTGGTGCGGCGGCCGGTCAACGGTGCCGGGTCGAGCCGGTCGCGTTCGCGGCCGTTGTACCAGTTGCGGGACGGCCAATCGGCATTCCCGGTGTACCAGTTGACCAGCAGGTAGTCGATAAAGTTGTCGACATTGATGTAATCGGCCCAGGCCGGGTTGTCGGTGCCGTCGGGGTTGAGCCCCTGGGCTTTCATGTACGCGGCGGTGCGTGCGGCCTCGGTTCCCGCGGGGGAAATGTCATCGACCAGCGAGAGCAGGGTGTTCCATGGCACGGTGCTGCCTTCGTTGGTGGCGGTGCCGAAGTTGATGCCGTCCCACAGTTCCTTGTCGGCTCCGAAGTAGTGTGCGGCGAAGCCGGCGTCGGGCCGTTCGACGACGTTGAAGACGCCCCAGTAGACGCCGTTGATGTAAGCGTGGATGTAGCGGCCGCGAGGGGCCGGGATGCCCAGGTCGAGCGCTGTCTGGCGTGCGAACTGGTCGCGCGCGTACTGGACGTCGGTGCGGTTGTCCCACTGATAGCCGTCATTGGACTCCATGCGCATGATCAGGGAGTCGAACTCTTCGGCGGCGTCCTTCCCGAAGAGCGGATGGCGCAGTTTGGTCGGGCCGTATTTGCCCTTGAAGAGCACGCGGAAGGATTTTTTGAGAGTCAGACCGAAACTTCGGAACGCGCCGCCTTGGATGCGCAGACCGCAGTTGAGCTGGAAGTCGCCGCGGCCGCCGGGGGAGTCGGGATCGATCATCTCAAGCGAGATCCCGCGTTCCCAGGCCTCGCCGCTGTTGTTGGGGTTCGCATAGATGCCGTTTGGTCCGAACAGATCGGCCTGATTGCAGACGATCGACCACGTGGGGATGGCCTTGAGATCGTCACGAATGGTGGCTCCGTGGAGCGAGGTGACGCGCGGGTCCATGCCGTAATCGGGAGTCTGGCTGCCCCAGGTGGCGGGCAGGCCCCAGGTTGACCGGGTGCTGGCTGCCGACTGGCTGACGACGTCCTCCGGAAAAATGTAAGTGTGGGTGTCGATGTTGGTCGGGCGGTGGCCGGCTTTGTAGGCGATGGCGCGCACGGGCATGGTGCGGTTGACGGTGATGGGGCCGGTGTAGAGGGTGCCGGTTGATTCGCCTGGTGAGGAGCCGTCGGTGGTATAGCGGATGCTGGCGCCCTGGGTGGCGGAGGTGATGGTCAGCGACTGCGGGGTGGTGAAGAATCCGCGATTGACGCTGAACTTGGTGTCCTCCACGAACCCATCGAAGCCGGCGGCATTGGCCGTGTCCGGCGTGGGCACGGCGAAGTACCCTGGCTCCGGTGGGTTTGTCCGCATGCCGAAGCTGACGCCCGGTTGCTGCCGCGGGTACCGGGTGCCGCCGGGACCGAATTCCGAGACGACGGTCACCCCGTCGGGTTTGACCAGGGCCAGGTATTCGCCGGCTGCCGCCAGGCTGAAATTGGTGTGCCACTCCGGGCCGGTGCGGTTTTTGCCGGAGGCGAACACGACGCGATATGTGCCGGATTCCAGGGTGAGAGCGGGCAGCGGCCACTTGCGGAGGTCGGCGGGGTCGTCGGTGAGGAAATAACCACCCAGGCTGGCCGGGCTGCCGCCGGGATTGTGGAGTTCGATCCAGTCGGACGAATCGCCGTCGGCGTCCTTGAGCAGGGCGCCGTCGTTGTCGGCCATGAATTCGCTGATCACGGGCACTCCGGGGACCACCACGCTGACCGTGGTGGTGCCGGTTACGGAGCCATTGGGATTGGTGGCCCGCAGGGTGTAGGTCCGGGTGGCCGCCGGGCTGATCGACTGGCTGTTGCCGGTCACCATCGTGCCGTCCAGCTCGACCGAGGTTGCCGCTGCCGTCTCCCAGCTCAGCATGGCGGAGTCGCCCGGGCCGATGATTGGTGGTGTGGCGGTGAAGCGGCGAATGATCGGCTGGGCGGTGACGGTGACCGTGGTTGACTGGGATGCCGGCGTCAGCGGGTGGATGGCGTTGAGGGTGTAAACCGTGGTGGCGGCCGGCCCCGGGTCGAGGCGCACGCTGCCGGCACCATTCGCCGTGATCGGCATCACGTCACCCACACCGGAGATGGTGGCCGACGTCGTACCCGGATCGAGTTCCCACGAAAGCGTCACCGGCTCCCCCGGAAACGCCAGCGGCGGGTCCGCCTCAAAGCGGCGAACCACCTGCACCGGGACTCCGAAAAGCTCGAGCTCATTGATCTGCAGCAGAGCGTTGTCATTTGTCTGCACCCGGTAGCGGAAGCGCGACCACGGCTGCGGCGTGGGAAAGTCAGCGCCGTTCCCGTTGAACTGCAGCACCTCAAGCCGTTGCGAAAACGGCGACTGCCCGCTGGTCCATCCGTAAATGGTCGTCCAGGTGATCCCGTCGTTCGAGCCCTCAATATACCACCGTGTCGGGTCCCGCTCGGCAGCGTCATTGCCCGCCGCCAGCGTGAAATGCGTCAGCACGTAGGGCCGGTCAAATTGCACCGCAATGCTCTGCGGCGGTCCGTCACAACACCACTTGTCGTCGCCCGCGCCCACCTTGTTGTCAAAAATGTTGTAGGCTCCCTCCGCCGACCACGTGTTCTCGCTGGTCGCGGAAAGGGATACCCAGTTCCAGTTTTTCATCGACCCGTCGACCCCGTCGTTTTCCGGGTCGGTCAAGTCTCCTCCGATGAGAGCCGTGGTCCCTGCGCCACGCACGGTGTAGGCGTCCGCTGCTCCGGCAGAGAGGAAAAGGCAGGCCAGAACGGTGATCAGGGCAGGGTTTCGGTTCATGGTTCAGGGGATCGGCGAGCGGGTTCAGGCACGGCCGCAATCGCGGTATTGTCCCCATTCCGCCTTCGCAAAACAAGCCGCGGCTTCAGCCGGTCAGATTACTGTGGCTCGCGAGACAGGTGCCAGGCGGGCGGAGATTGAGCGCATGGCCAGTGCTTTTGAGCACGATGATCTGCGGCGTGCCTTGAATCTGACAGGCACCTGAGTCCGCGCTTTGAAGGGCTGTGTGTAATCGCGCTTCGGACGGGATGCGGTCCCGCTGGTGCGAACCTCCGGACACGCCGGCGGAAAGGTCGCCGCACCTCCACCATGCTGAACGTGCGGCATTTCCGGGCTCTTGTCCCCGGAGATGCCTTTGTCGTGGCGCCATAGTGTTCCGCGTGCGGGCACAAAGGCCATGGCGATGACCGTGAACCAGCCGGTTGGCGGGCGGGCGGGTCTTTACGGGGCGGGGGAGGGAGTTTCGGGCTGGTAGCCGAGCCATGGGCCGAGCCATTTTTCCATTTCCTCCACCGTGGTGCCTTTGCGGCGGGCGTAGTCTTCGATCTGATCTTTCTGGAGATCGGAGATCATGAAATAGTGGCTTTCGGGGTGGGAGAAGTAAAGACCGGAGACGGCGGAGCCCGGGTGCATGGCGCGGGATTCGGTCAGGGTGACGCCGGTGGACGCTTCGGCGTCGAGCAGGGTGAAGAGGATGTCTTTTTCGGTGTGGTCGGGCTGGGCCGGGTATCCCGGAGCGGGTCGGATGCCGCGATAGACTTCCTTGATGAGTTCGTTGGTGCCGAATTCGTTCGGGCGTTCGTAACCCCATTCGACGCGGGCGCGGTGGTGGAGGAGTTCGGCGAAGGCTTCGGCGAAGCGGTCGGCGAGGGCTTTGACCATGATGGCCGAGTACGGGTCGTGGGCGGCGTCGAAGGCGGCGGCGACCTCATCGGCCCCGTGGATGCCGACGACGAATCCGCCGATGAAGTCCGGGGTGGCGGGGGAGCCGTCGGCGGGGCGTGGGGCGATGTAATCGCTGAGGGCCTCGTTGGGACGGCCTCCGTCCTTTCGGACCTGCTGGCGCAGGGTGTGGAAGACGGTGCGGACAGTGGAGCGCGAAGCGTCGGTGTAGACCTCGATGTCGTCGCCGACGGCATTGGCCGGAAAGAACCCGTAGACGCCGCGGGCGGTGAGACGCTTTTCCGCGATGAGGCGTTCGAGCAGGGCGAGGGCGTCGGTGTGCAGCTTGTGAGCTTCGGCGACGACCTCCGGCTGGCTCGACTGGAACCGTTGTTCCTCGGGTTTCCAGACGCCACGGAGTTCCCAGGAGTGGAAGAACGGGGTCCAGTCGAAGTAGGTGACCAGTTCGCGCAGCGACTGGTCCTTGATGGCACGGGTGCCGAGGAACGAGGGCACGGCCGGGCGGACGGCGGCCCAGTCGGTGGCCACGGCATTGGCGCGTGCCTCGGCGAGCGGGACGACCGGTTTGTTCCGCCCGCGGGAGAATTGATCGCGGAGCTGTTCCTGTCGGGCGGCGTTGTCGGCGATGAAGGTGTGTTTCTGGTCGGAGAGGAGCGAAGTGGTGACCGGCACCGAGCGGGAGGCGTCGAGCACGTGCACGACCGGGCCGGAATAAAACGGGGCGATCTTGATGGCGGTGTGGGCGGCGCTGGTGGTGGCGCCGCCGACGAGCAGCGGGATCCCGCGTTTTCCGAACCCGCGTTTTTCCATCTCACGGGCGACGTGGGCCATTTCGTCGAGCGACGGTGTGATCAGGCCGCTGAGGCCGATGACGTCGGCGCCGATTTCGATGGCCTTGTCGAGGATCCGGTCGCAGGGGACCATGACGCCGAGGTCGGTGACCTCGTAGCCATTGCAGGCGAGGACCACGCCGACGATATTTTTACCGATGTCGTGGACGTCGCCTTTGACGGTGGCGATAAGGAATCGTCCGGCCGAGCGCCGGCGTTCGGCGAGCTGCCGGGCTTCGGGGTCGGTCAGTTCCGGCCGGGCCGCCTTGATCTCGGCGATGTCGCCGGCGAGGAATTCCGCTTTTTCCGCCTCCATGAACGGTGTGAGGTAGGCCACCGCCTTTTTCATGACGCGGGCGGATTTGACCACCTGGGGCAGGAACATCTTGCCGGCCCCGAAGAGGTCGCCGACGACGCCCATGCCGTCCATGAGCGGACCCTCGATGACGCGGAGCGGGCGGCCGTACTTGGCGCGGGCCTCCTCGGTGTCGGTGTCGATGAATTTGTCGATCCCCTTGAGCAGGGCGTACTCGAGGCGTTTTTCGACCGGGTCGGCGCGCCACGACAGGTCTTCCTCGGCTTTTTTGCCACCCTGTCCCTTGAAGCGTTCGGCGAGGTCGAGCAGGCGTTCGGTGGCGTCGGGCCGGCGGTTGAGGAGTACGTCCTCGACGTGTTCGAGCAGGTCTTTGGGGATTTCGTCGTAGACCTCGAGCATGCCGGCATTGACGATGCCCATGTCCATGCCCGCCTGGCCGGCGTGGTAGAGGAAGGCGGAGTGCATGGCCTCGCGGACCACGTTGTTGCCGCGGAAGGAAAAGGAAATGTTCGAGACCCCGCCGCTGACTTTGGCTCCGGGCAGGTTCTGCTTGATCCAGCGGGTCGCGTTGATGAAGTCGACGGCGTAGTTGTTGTGCTCGTCCATCCCCGTGGCGACGGTGAGGATGTTCGGATCGAAGATGATGTCCTCGGGATTGAAGCCGACCTCGTCGACGAGGATGCGGTAGGCGCGCTCGCAGATGCGGATCTTGTCCTCGTAGGTGGCGGCCTGGCCCTGCTCGTCGAAGGCCATGACAACCACGGCAGCGCCATCCTGCAGGAC
>JALRGF010000172.1 GCA_023253495.1 Verrucomicrobiales bacterium | reverse complement strand
GTTCAGGCCGGTGCGCGGGCGGGTGGGCGCGTAGACGGAGGGCAGCTGGGCGCGGGCCGCTGCCGCCGGGTCCCGGCGGATGATCAGATCCGCGTTGAGGGCGCGGGCTCCGGCCGCCGCGGCCGGAGCAGGTTTCGTTTTGGTTGTTGGCGCGGCCACCTTGGGGCGCGGCGGGACCGTGGTGGTGGCGGCGGCGGTGGTGACGGTGAAACCGCCGACCAGAAGCGCCAGCCGCAGGCCAAGGCGCAGCAGCGACAGGACGGAGCGGGCGTGTCGGCGGACGGTCATGACGGGAAACGGGGCGGATCCTCGCGGAAGGATGGAGGGACTCCATACCCCTCCGGCAGCACGACTGTCCCGGCCATGGCCGGCGGCGCAAGCGGGAATTGCCCGTACGCAAGCGCCTCGGACGGGGCCGGAAGAGACGGCGGGGTGGGATCGGGGCAAGGCGTTGCCACTTGGGAGCGGCATTCGGACAGGCACGCTGTCGGTGCGTCGCCATGGCGAATATCAATATGCGTTCAAACGAACACATGTACAACATCCAAACGAACACATGCACAACATCCGGACAGGTACCCTGTGGGCCCCCAGCCAGTCGAATGCCATCGCTGGACAGGTACGCTGTGACCTCCCCATCGCTGGACAGGTACGCTGTGGCCCGCTATTGGGATATGCGCATATGAACATATTGCGGATGCCATCGCTGGACAGGTACTCTGTGGCCCCCGCCACCAAGTGCGCTATTGGAATATGCTCATATGAGCATATTGCGAAATGCTACAGGTGGTCCGGTACGCTGTCTCGGGACCTCACCCTTTGAGCCGGGATTCGAGCACGAGGATGGAGCTGCGCAGCTTGGGGTCGTCGTTCATGCGGCCGGTGATCAATTTGCAGGCGTGCATGACGGTGCCGTGGTCGCGACCGCCGAAGGCCATGCCGATTTCGGAGAACGAGGCGCGGGTCAGGTGGCGGGCGAGGTGCATGGCGATCTGGCGGGGAAAGGCGATGCAGGCGGGGCGGCGTTTGCTGGTCATGTCGGCCAGGCGCACGTCGAAGTGTTCGGCGACCACCCGCTGGATTTTGTCGATGGTGACCTGGTTGTGGGCGTCCTCCTGGAGCAGGTCGCGCAGCAGGTCCTCGACCCTTGGCTGGGTGAGTTTTTCGTTGGAGAGCGAGGCGAAGCTGGCGAGCCGGAGCAGGCTGCCCTCGAGCCGGCGCACGTTGTTGCTGATGCGTTCGGCGATGAAGCGGACCACGTCATCCGGCAGGGTGACCTGGAGCTGGGACATTTTGTGGCGCAGGATGGCGGTGCGGGTTTCGACATCGGGGACCTGCATTTCGGCGGCGATGCCCCATTCGAAGCGTGAGACCAGCCGTGCCTCCAGTTTCTGCATTTCGCTGGGCGGGCGGTCGCTGGTCATGACGATCTGCCGGTGGCCGTCGAACAGGGCGTTGAAGGTGTGGAAAAACTCGTCCTGGGAACGTTCCTTGCCGGCGAAGAACTGGACGTCGTCGATGAGGAGCACGTCGGCCTGCCGGTAGCGGCGGCGGAATTTGGTCAGGGTGCCTTGCTGGATGGCGTCGATGAACTCATTGGTGAACTGTTCGCTGGAGAGGTAGAGGACGCGTGCTTTTTTGCGGTGGGCGAGGATGTGGTGGCCGATCGCCTGCATGAGGTGGGTTTTGCCCAGGCCGACCCCGCCGTGGATGAACAGGGGGTTGTAGATGCGGGCCGGGTTTTCGGCCACGGCGTGGGCGGCGGCGTGGGCGAACTGGTTGCTGGTGCCGACGACGAAGTTGGAGAAGACGTATTTCGGGTTGAAGCCGCCGGTGGTTTCGCTGCCGGCGGCTGCGGGGGTGCCTGTGGGGCGCGGGGCGGGTGAGGCCTGTGCGGGATCGGACGGGCGCGCGCTCCGGCTGCCCGGAGTGCCGTTGACGTCCACGGCGTGCCCCCCGTGGCCGGCGGCATTCGGGCGGGGAGTGCCGGCTCCGTTCATTTCGACGCGGAATTTCACGGTCCGGCGGTCGCCCAAGGTGACGATGATGGCGTCCTGGAGCAGGGAGGCGTAGTTCGACTCGATCCACAGCTGCTGAATGCTGTTGGGGACGGCGAGGGTGAGGGACTCCTCATTTGCTTCCATGAGACGCGCTGGAGCGAACCATCGCTGGAAGGCGTCGGGGGTCATCCCGAGCCGCACGGTGTCACAGATTTTTTCCCACAGGCCGTCGAGTGCGTTCGTCATTTCTGTCTTCCCCCGGGAGGTATGATCGTTGAATATCAATTGATTATGGGCCGGATGGAGTCCTCCCCGGCGATGGTCCGGCAGGTGTCCATCGAAGGAATCCCGCTCCGCAAGGAGAGGGCGAGGGGACGCTAGACGGCGGTCAATTTGCCGACAAGGGCATTTGCCTGTTTTGTAAAAAAAGTCGGTCAGGGAGCTGCATTTCCCACAGCCCACCAGAAATCTTTTTAGAAAACCGCAACAGCTGGAATGAATTGCCGACTGCCGCGGTCGGGTTTTCCGCCGCGGACGGCGGATCGGCGGATCGGCGGATCGGCGGGAGCTCTGGCGACGGGTGGCGTGCGGCGGGCCGGAATCGGCGGCCGGGCTGATGGGGAGGGGCGGAGGGGTCGGTCGAGGGCGGGGGTGTCACCCGGCGGCGGGAGGAGCGGCGGCGTCGGTTTCGATTTTGGTGAAGAGGGGTTTTGGTTTGCCGATGGTGTGGCCGTCGGGCAGCAGGCCCCAGCGCAGGGTGTGGTAGGTCAGTCCGGCGGGCGGTTCCCAGCGCAGCTGGGCGCGGAGCTGGCTCATGGCGGCGGGGATGACCGGTTCGAGGAAGATTGAGAGATGGGCCAGCGCCTCGCAGAGGTGGTGCATGATGCCGGTGACCCGGTCGGCCTGGGCCGGATCCTTGGCCAGCTTGAAAGGTTCGGTGCGCTCGACGAAGCGGTTGGCGGTATCGATGACCGACCAGGCCGCCTCGAGGGCGCGGTTGAACTGCCACGTTTCGAGGGCGGCGAGGTGGCGGGCGGGCAGGGTGGCGACGGCGTCGCGCACCTCGGCGAGCAGGGGGTCGTCGTGGTGGCCGCGGGTGACCACGCCGCCGCAGTAGCGCTGGGTCATATTGAGGGCGCGGTTGAGCAGGTTGCCCAGGCCGTTGGCGAGTTCGGCGTTGGTGCGCACGATGAGGCGCTCGTGGGAGAAATCGGCGTCCTGGCCGGTGGTCATTTCGCTGAGCAGGTAATAGCGGAGGGCGTCGGCGCCGACGGTGTCGACGAGCGCCTGGGGATCGACCACGTTGCCGAGGGATTTGCTCATTTTTTCGCTTTCGCCGGCCTGGTTGCGGATGTTCCACCATCCGTGGACGAGGAAGCGCGGCATCTGGTCGTCGGTGAAGCCGGCGGCGTGGAGCATGCAGAGCCAGTAGATGCCATGGGCGGGGACGAGGATGTCCTTGCCGATGACGTTGCAGTCGTTGGGCCAGAGCTCGTCAAAGCGCGGGCCGCCGGCGTCCCACGAGCCGTCCGGCCAGCCGGCCCCGCTGATGTAGTTGGTCAGGGCGTCGAACCACACGTAGCAGACGTAATCGGGGTCGAAGGGCAGTTCGATGCCCCAGCGCAGACGTGATTTGGGCCGCGAGATGCAGAGGTCGGCGCCCTCGGATTCTTCGACGGCCTGGACGAGGTTGCGAAGGCGGCTTGCGGGAAAGACCGCTTTGGGGTGGGAGTTGAGGAAGGCGCGCAGCCAGGGCAGATGTTTTTTCAGGGCGAAGTACCAGTTTTCCTCCTCCAGTTCGACCACCTCGCCCCATTCCGGGCCGAACGAACCGTCCTCGCGGCGCTCCTTGGCGGTGATGTATTGTTCCTGGCGCACGCTGTAATAGCCGCGGTAAGTGCCCTTGGTGATGTCACCGGCGTCGTAGAGCCGCTGCAGGAGGGTGCGCACGGCTTTCTTGTGGCGCTCGTCGGTGGTTTCGATCCAGGCGTCGTGGCTGATGCTGAGTGATTCCCAGAGCCGGGTGAAGAGTTTGGAAGTTTTTTTGACGTGGGTGGCCGGGTGGATGCCGGCTTTTTCCGCGGTCTGCTGGACTTTCTGGCCGTGCTGATCCAGGCCGGTGAGGAAGTGGACCGGGCGTCCGGTCCGGCGGACGTGGCGCGCGATGGCATCGGCCAGCACCTTTTCGTAGGCGTGGCCGAGGTGCGGCGCCGCGTTCGGATAATCAATGGCGGTGGTGAGATAAAACGGCTTCACGTGGGAAAAAGGGCTCGGGTTTTGGTGATCTGGGGACTCCGGTCCGCGCCCCGGTCGGTCGCCGGTGTCCCGACTTCGTGTTACCCCGGATTGGCAAAGCTCAAACCGGAATCCTGCGGCGCTACCCGCGCACCACTTTGCCGCCCAGGGAAAGGATGCGCGCCTTGCCCTTGGCGTCCTCGGCCTCGGCGATCTGGCCGTTCTTCACGTACATCTGGGAAAGGGCGGTCCAGGCGAGCAGGTCGTTCGGTTGCAGCGTGGTGGCCATGAGACCGGCACCGATCGCTTCCTTGAGGCGGTCGCATTTCATCAGCGCCATGCCGAGGGCATGCCATGCTTCGAAACACGAAGGATCCAGCTCCGTCGCCCGCCGGTATTTGCCCACCGCCGCCTCCAGATCCCCCACGGCCACGTCCCCGGCCGCTTCATCGCACAGCGCCTCCGCCCCGGCCGCCGCCCCGCCGGCCGCGGGGGCGGTGTCCGTGGCTGGACCGGGTGCC
This sequence comes from Verrucomicrobiales bacterium, assembly GCA_023253495.1. Lineage (GTDB taxonomy): Bacteria > Verrucomicrobiota > Verrucomicrobiia > Verrucomicrobiales > V1-33 > CAJBME01. Next base: position 30,181 of record JALRGF010000172.1, on the reverse strand, counting down.
GGCTCGGAGGCCGGGGAGTCGGGCGCGGCGGGTATGGGGGATGGGGGGTCGGACGAAGCGGACATGTTCGGAGCCTACGCGTGCGCGGCGGTCCGGCCGCCGCTTTTTTCCGGATCATTTTTTCCGGGGGGCCGGCGCCGTTGGGTCAGGCGCAGCGGAAGGAAGGCAGGGCGGCTTCGGCCCGGGCCCGGGCCCAGGCGTCGGCCTCGAGAATGTCCTCGAGGGAGGGATGCGGATGGACCGGGTGGCGGTTCATGGTGTCTTCGACCACGCGCCAGATGCCGGGAAACGGGAGCCGGCCGTCGAGAAAGGCGGCGACCGCCACCTCGTTGGCGGCATTGAGGACGGCGGGCAGGGTGCCGCCGGTGGTGCCGGCGTGGCGGGCGAGTTCGAGAGCCGGGAAATCACGGGTGCGCGGGGCTTCGAAAGTCAGTTGTCCGAGGGCGGCGAAGTCGACCGGCCGCAGGCGGCCGCGGGTGCGCGCCGGCCAGGTGACGGCATACTGAATGGGAAAGCACATGTCCGAATGGCTGAGCTGCGCGAGCACCGAGCCATCGACAAATTCCACCATGCTGTGGACGATGCTCTGGGGGTGGACGACGACCTCGATGCGGTCCATGCCGACGTCGAAGAGCCAGCGGGCTTCGATCATTTCGAGGCCTTTGTTGAACAGGGTGGCCGAGTCGATGGTGATCTTGCGGCCCATGTTCCAGGTCGGGTGTTTCAGGGCTTCGGCCACCGTGACCCGGGCGAGGTCGGCGGCCGGCAGGGCGCGGAACGGGCCGCCGCTGGCGGTGAGCAGCAGCCGGGCCACGCTGTCGGGATCGCGGCCTTCGAGGCACTGGAAAATGGCGTTGTGTTCGCTGTCGACCGGCAGCAGGCGCACCCCTTTTTCCCGGGCGGCCGCCATTACCGTTTCGCCGGCCATCACCAGAATCTCCTTGCTGGCCACGGCAAGGTCGGCACCGGCGGCAATCGCCGCCAGGGCCGGCCGCAGACCGGCTGTGCCGACAATGGCGACGAGGACGAGGTCGGGACGGGTCGCCTCCACGAGGTCAACCAGACCGGACGCCCCGCGGTGCAGGGCGGTGCCGGCCGGCAGCAGGGAAGCGGTGGCGGCGGCCGCGGTGGGGTCGGCCAGCGCGACGTGCGGCACGTTGAATTCTGCGGCCTGGTCGGCGAGCGCGGTCCCGTTGCCGGCGGCTGCCAGTCCGACGACCTGCATCCATGCCGGCAGGTCGCGGGCCACTTTCAGGGCGCTGGTGCCGATGGATCCGGTCGATCCGAGGATGACGACGCGCCTGGGCGAGGTGGGTGGGGCGGCTCCGGGAGTCATGATGTCACCACGAAGTGGAAATACAGCCATGCGGCGGGAGCGGTGAACAGCAGGCTGTCAATCAGATCGAGGGCCCCGCCGATGCCGGGCAGAAAGTGTCCGGAATCCTTGGCTTCAAGGCACCGTTTGATGACTGATTCGGCGAGATCCGCGACCACGGTGATGGCGGCGAGGGCCACGGCAAGCCCGGCGGCATGGGCGTGGTCGATGATCGGGATGTGTTTTCCGAAGACGGCCACCATGCCATGAGCGGCGGCGAAGGCACCGAGGAAGGCTCCCGCCAGTCCCTCCCAGGTTTTGCCCGGGCTGATATGCGGGATCATTTTGTGACGGCCGAAGACGACGCCGACGGCATAGGCGCCCATGTCGGTGAACTTGGTGACGGCGATGACAAACAGCAGATAGAAGATGCCGGGCAGCGGGCCGGAGCCGGTCCAGCGGGGTACCAGCACCAGACGCCAGGCGAAGCTGAAGAGGAAGACGACGTAGATGAATCCGGCCAGCGCGACGAGGACGCGCCAGAGTGTTTCGCGGCCTTCCAGCGGGGCGCGCAGCGTGCCGGCGAAGAGCCCGAAAAACAAGAGCGGCAGCGCCACCGCCTCCGGCAGGCCTGGGGAGCCGCCGTGGCCGCCGCGGCTCTGCCAGAACACAAGGGCGGCGTACAAGGCGCTGACCGAATACAGCCACACCCGCCATCCGCCGTCCAGCGTGGCGCCGAACAGGCGCCGCCACTCGACCAGCCCCAGGGCTCCGAGCGCGACAATGATGCCGAAAAAGAGAAGCGGCTGGCCGGTCCAGACGGCCGCGGCAATCAGCGCCCACAAGACCAGCGTGCTCCCGAGCCGCCGGACAAAAACGGCGGCTTTGCTGCTGGCAACGGGCGGAGTCTCGGTCATCGGCGCAATCGGAAGCGGTCCCATACCACCTCCCCCCGCCCGGCGGCAAGTGGCCAATCGCACGACCGGTCGGGGATCGGGAGCGGCCGGGCGGGAGAGTCGCGGGTTTGCGGAAAAAAGAAATGGCCAGCAGGTGGCCGGACCGGCTATGGCAGGGGGATGTCTTCTGTTTCCGGATCCACCCGCGGCCCGATGCTCGCCCTGGTGGCGGCTTTTCTCGGCTGGTTGTTTGACGGTTTTGAAATCGGGTTGTTTCCGGTGGTGGCGCGGCCGGCGTTGCTGTCGATGCTGGGTCCCGGTGGCGAAGGGGAGGTCGGACAGTGGATGGGGCGGATCACGGCGGCTTTTCTGATCGGGGCGGCTCTGGGTGGGGTGGTTTTCGGGTGGTTGGGCGACCGGATCGGGCGGGTGCGGGCGATGTCGTTGAGCATTCTGTGCTATTCGCTGTTCAGCGGGGCGGCGTATTTTGCGGCCGAGCCGTGGCACCTCGGGGTGTTTCGGTTTGTGGCGGCCCTGGGTATGGGTGGCGAGTGGGCGCTGGGGGTGGCCCTGGTGATGGAGGTGTGGCCGGAAAAGCACCGTCCGTGGCTGGCGGGGGCGATCGGGGCGGCGGCGAATATCGGCATGGTGCTGGTGGGGGTGGTGGCGGCGATCTGGCCGGTCACGCCGGAGTCGTGGCGCTGGATGTTTCTGGTCGGCGCCTCGCCGGCGGTCCTGACGTTTTTGATCCGTCTGTTTGTGCCGGAGTCAGAGCGCTGGATGGCGGCGCGGGAGGCGGCGGCGGCGCGGCCGCGCGGGGTGGCGGGATCACCGTTGGCCGAGGTGCTGGGGGGACCGCTGCTCGGACGCACCCTGGTCGGGATCGGGCTGACGTCGGTGGCCCTGATCGGAACCTGGGGGTCGGTCCAGTGGATCCCGCTGTGGGCCGACAAGATGACCGCCGGAGCGGTGGACGGGGCGAAGGCAACGGCGCACACGCTTTCCGCGCTGGGGGCCACGGTGGGCAGTCTGCTGGCGCCGATTCTGCTGGGGCGGGTGACCCGGAGGATCGGGTACAGCGTGCTGTGCCTGGTCTCGCTGGTGGTCTGCGCGGTCCTGTTCCGCACCCAGACGGAATACGGCCCGGTATTTCTCACCCTGGTGTGCCTGACCGGGGCGACCACGGCGGCCTTTTACGGGTGGTTTCCGTTGTATTTGCCGGAGCTCTTTCCGACCCGGGTGCGGGCGACCGGGCAGGGGTTGTGTTTCAATGCCGGGCGGATTGTGGCGGCGGTGGGCGCGCTGACCAGCGGACAGCTGGTGGCGCACTACGGCGGCTATCCGCAGATGGGCGCGGTAATCACCCTGGTGTACGTTGGCGGACTGCTTCTGGTCTGGCTGGCGCCGGAAACCCGTGGCCGGCCGCTGCCGGAATAGCGTGCGGTGCGAGTTGGGGGCGGGCCTTCAGCCCTGACGGTTTTGGGGGCTTTTCCCGGGGCGTTGCCCCAGGCTGGGATGGATGGGGTGGGGCGTTGCCCCGGGTTGGGCGGGATCGGGCGGGGTGGTTGCCCCGGGTTGGGCGGGGTGAGGGTTACGGCCGCGGCGTGAACCGCAGGCGGACGAGGCCGGTGCCGGTGGTGGTGACGGGTGATTCCTGGCGCAGGCGGACGGTTTCCGTGCCGTCGCCATGGGCGGTGGGCGGCTCGATGGGGACCATCCGGGAAGCAGACCAAGTCACACCGTCCGGGCTGGTTTCGGTGGTGATGTCGGCGTCGAGCAGGTTTTGGGTGCGGCGGTAGGTGACGGCGAGGTGGGGCTGTCCTTCCACGAGGTGCAGGCCGGCCTGGAGCCAGTCGGTGGCGCGCTGGCTGGAGAGCGGGTCCTGGCCCAGGCAGTATTCGGCGAAATTGACGAGGTCGTCCTGATCCGGATTGGCCGTCGGGCCGCTGACGGCGGGGTTTTCGCGATCGGCGGCGTTGAAGCGGTTGAGCAGGGAGGAATAGGCGTGGCCGACGGGGGCGGTGGTGCCGGGCGAGCCGCCGGGCGGCGCACTGATCCCCCAGCGGTTCCGGTCGCCCCATTCGCTGAACGGCGTGCCGGCCTCGTCGAGCATGACCAGCGAGTGGCCGTGGGCTTCGGTCCACGGGTGCCAGGTGTCATTGAAGCTGAAATCGAGCACTGTTTCGCCGGAGGAGTCGACCAGCTGGAGCCGTTCCCCGTCGTTGTTCAGACGTCCCCACCAGTCGCCGACCACCGGGCCGGCGCCCGGATGGCGCAGGGCCAGGGCGGCCGTGCGGGCGGCGACGACGAGGCGGGCTCCCGGGGCCAGGGTGGTGGCGGCCGGCAGGGTGATGTCGATAGCTTCGGAGAAGCGGGCGCCGCTGAGGTCGAGGGTGACCGGGCCGGTGTTGACCAATTCGAGAAATTCGAAGTCGGAGGCGACGACGCCGGGCAGGGCGCTGGCTTCGGCGGCGGTGGGTTCGGCCGGGGCGTAGTGGATTTCGGCGACGCGCAGCCATTGCTGGGCCGGGGTGGGAGCGGGGTCCCAGCGGGTGGTGGCGACCACGGTGCCCGCGCTGTTGCGCAGTTCGAGAGCTTCGCCGCGGGCGGAGAGCTGCCCCTGGTATCCGGAGACGACAAAACGTTTTTCTCCGGCTTTCGGGCTGGTGGCGCGGCTGCGGAAACCCGGGGCGTGGCGGGCGACGAACAGTTTGTTGCGGTCCGGGTCGGCGGCGGTGGCGAGGGTGGCTGACGGGATCACGGTGGCCGGAGGGAAGGTGAAGTTCACGCCGCCGGTGATCGTCCAGCCGGTCAGTTCGACGGCGTACGGGTTGGGATTGACGATGGTCAAGTACTCCTGGTTCTGGCTGTCGGGCAGGCCCGGGTTGACGTCCATCGGCCCGAAGGTCATCGATGGTGCGGCCGGCTGGGCGGGAGGAAAGGCGGCGTTGGTGGCTCCGGAGTAGAGGAAGGTTCGCCGTTGCGGGATGTACTCGCTGAGCCGCCGACCGATTTCCTGGGCCATGGTGTATCCGGCGAAGGGCGAGACGCTGTTCGGTGCGCCGGAGAGTTTCCAGGCGGCCGGTTTCCATTTGGCGAGGTCGAGGGCGGCGTCCGAGGTGGCGTCCCCGGTCGCATCAATGATCGGCAGCCAGCGGCTGAACTGCTGAACGTGCCAGTCGTCGGTGCCTCCCGGCGGCGCCAGAAACTGGTCGCGCAGCGTGCGCAGCCGCCGCAGGTACATCTGCTGGATGGCCGGCGACCCGCGGAACCCGAAATCCCAGAATTTGTTGCCGTTGCCGGCGGCTCCGCTCGGGCTGACGGCATTGGTGGCGTGGACGCGGTCGTTGAAATAATTGAAATCGCCGGTCCAGACGCGGCCGAACGAGAGGTCGAGGTCCCAGGGCAGCAGTTGCCATTCCCCGGTGCCGGTGGTGTCGCGGAAGCAGTAATAATTCTTGTGCGCCACGTCGGTGGCGCTGGTCATGGTGTAGGCGGCGAGATGATTGACGGTGGCGGGCAGGTTGACGTTGTCGAAGCCGTACTGGAGCAGGGTTTCACCGGAGCGGGCGAGGCCGGTGGCGAGCGCGTTGAGGTCGGCGGCGTTTTCGGAGCGCCGGGTTTTTTTCTCGTAGCCGCTGCCCCCGGGCGAGAGGTTGGGGACGACGTAGTTGTACATTTTGTAGAGCGCGCCCTCGGGGTTGAGCCCGGCGCGTTCGAGGTACAGTTCGTCGGCGTCCTCGACGAATTCGGCGACGGCAAAAAACTGGCTGTTGCGCTGGACGCGGACCGGGAAGGCGAAGTGGGCGGCCACCTGGGCGTCGCGCAGCAGCTGATAGGCCACGGTGTTGTGGACCTTGGTCTTGTCGGCGTAGTTGGTCAGCAGCTTGATGTCGGCGACCCGCCGCCGGGCCGGGTCGTAGCGGAAGGCGTGGTCAGCGGGAAAATCCAGGTTGTAGCTTTTTTTCGGAAAGCCGCTGGTGCTCTGGCCGTGCACGTCGGCCCCGACGTTGTCGTAGAACTCGCCGCCGTAAGCCAGGCTGATGCGGACGCGGGTGGTGGTGTCCGGGTTGACGCCGGGGGCCATGAACCAGTGGAGGACGGGCAGGCGCGACGACTGGAGCGCGGGGTTTTCGGCCACCGTGCCGTGGTAGACCTGGGAGTCGTTCGGCTCGTTGTGGGCCGGGGCGCGGCCGAGCCGGTTCGCGGTGTCATGGGCGGTGACGCGCCAGCGCACCATTTCGCCGGCCGCCAGGGACACACCGCTGATCCGTCCGGAGAAGATGCCGTCGCCGGCGACCGCGTCCCCGTCCTGGCCGTCGTCGCGCATCGGTGCCGACATTTCGGGGTCGAACATGCGGCGCCAGTACAGCGTGGCGCCGGCGACCGGGTTGCGGGTGGCGACGACGCGGGCGGTGACCGGCAGGGAGAAGGGACCGGGGGCGGGTGGGGGCGGGTTTTCCGTGAGGTCGAAGACCAGCGGCGGGATGACGGTGGACCCCGTGCCGTTCGGCAGGCCGGGGGTGGGTGAGGTGAAATAGACCGGCTGGGTGCCGGGCGGGAGCGCGGTGTCCGAGACCAGTTCCGGCACCCAGAGGGCGTCGCTGCTGGCGGTCACGGCGGTATTGAGGCCGTGGATGGCGAGCACGTTTTCGCCGGCGGCCAGCTGGGCCGAGGCGCCGAGGGCGAACTCCTTGAAGGCGGTGGCGGCGGTGTCGGTGGTGGTGGCGGTCGCCGGTTCGTTCCAGGGAACGGGCCGGGCCTCGGGGGCGTTGGCGGCGGCGACGGGCACGCCGTTGAGGTAGGCGACGAAGCCGTCGTCGTATTTCAGGCGCAGCCGCAGGTTGCTGTGGGCGGCGGGGTTGGCGACGGTGAAGGTGGTCCGCATCCAGAGCGAGGTGCGGCCGGTATCGTGGAGCAGGGCGCGCACATTGCCGCCGTCGGCGAGGTGGCGGTTGAGGGGGGAAGAGGCGGAAGTGGCGTAGCCGAGGCCGACTGTCTGGACGCGGGGGACGGTGGTATTGGGGGCGGCGGTGTCCTTTGTCTGCAGGCGCACGCGGCCCCAGGCGGCGTCGGGAGTGAAACCGCCCTGGTACCAGGCGGCCTCGGCGGTGCTGTCGGCGGGAGCGAGGAAACTGATTTCGCTGCCCGGTCCGACGAGTGTTTCCTCGGCCACGGCGCCATTCAGGCCGAAGCTCACGTCGGTCGTCTGGGGCGGGTAGGTCGGCGCGTATTCATGGGCGATGGTGGTGCCGTCGCGGCGCACCAGGGCGAGGTAGTCGCCGACTCCCGAGAGTTTGAAATTCGTGTGCAGCGGCGCGGCCGGCTGGGTGCGGTTTTTCTGCGAGCACCAGATGACGAGAAACTGACCCGGAGCCAGGTCCACCGGGGGGATCGGCCAGCGGCGGAGGTTGCCGGGGTCGTCGGTGAGCGACCATCCGCCCAGATTGACGGTGGTGGTTCCCGGGTTGTGCAGTTCGAGCCAGTCTTCGTAGCTCTTGTCTTCATCCACCATGGCGAGGCCGCCCGGTTTTTTTGAGGCGGTGTTGATGGCCATGAATTCCGAGATGACCACGGATTGCCCGGACGCCATCGGCAGGCTCAGGACGCACAGGGCGAGTGTGACCGGAGTCAGGAGCGCCCGGCTCCGGGCGCCACGGGAGGGGTTGGGGGCAGGGGGATGCGCGTTCATCGGGTGACCATGGCAGTTTACCCCATCCCCGCACAATCCCCAAATGGCGGAACACCCGCCGGACCAGGCGTCACGCCTGACGGGACTTGTCGAATTGCGCGTCAAACACGATCTGGCTCGACGGGAAATCGATGCGCTTGCAGAAGGCGCAGCTCTCGGCCGCCCCGAACTCGCGGTCCATGCCGCCGTCCTCCCACTCGACGCTGAGCGGCCCGGCGTAGCCGATGTCGTTCAGGGCGCGGATGATTTTTTCGAAATTGATGTTGCCGCGGCCGACGGACTTGAAGTCCCAGAAGCGGTTCGGCTGGTGGAAATCGACGTGCCCGCCGAAGACGCCGGCCTCGGTCGGCCGGTCGCTCCAGGCGACGTCCTTCATGTGCACATGGAAAATGCGATCATGGAATTTGCGGATGAACCCGACGTAATCGACTCCCTGGTAGCCGAAGTGGGACGGGTCGTAGTTGAAGCCGAAGGCGGGGTGGTAGTCGAGCGCCTGCAGGGCGCGTTCGGCCGAGGCGATGTCGAAGGCGATTTCGGTCGGATGGACTTCCAGAGCGTATTTCAGTCCCAGTTTCTGGAATTCATCGAGGATCGGCTTGAAGCGGGCGGCGAAGTCTTTGAAGCCGGCGTCGATCTGCCCCGGCAGGACCGGCGGAAAGGAATACACGAGGTGCCAGATACTGGAGCCGGTGAATCCGTTGACGACTTTGACACCGAAGCGGGCGGCGGCCTGGGCGGTGCGGATCAATTCTTCGGCGGCGCGCTGGCGCACGCCCTCGGGCTTTCCGTCACCGTACACGTAGTCGGGCAGGATCGTCTTGTGGCGTTCGTCGATGTTGTCGCACACCGCCTGACCGACAAGGTGGGTGGAAATGGCGAAACATTTCATGCCAGCCTCGTCGAGTGCCCGGCGTTTGGCGTCGCAGTACGCCTGGTCGGCCTTGGCGACCTCGAAGTGGTCGCCCCAGCAGGCGAGCTCCACGCCGTCATAGCCGAAGGCTTTGGCCTTCTGCAGGATGGTGGTGAATGGCAGGTCGGCCCACTGGCCGGTGAACAGGGTGACGGGGCGGGGCATGGTGGTGTGGGTGGTGTACTGGTGGATCGGGAGCGGGCGGAACAGATTTTCGGGGGGGATTCCCGGATGATTTCCACGGCGGTGCGCTCTGGCAACGGGAAATGTGGCGGCTGCGTTGACACACTCTCCGCTCGGCCTAGGATCAGGAAGTGTTTCGGGCGGTTCGGACATGACGGCGCGGAGGCTCCGGGCTCCCCGTTCTTTCCATGAGACAAGACAGCTACTCTTTTCCGTGTCCGGCGTGTGCGGTGCGCTTGAGACTGCCGAGGGTGCTGGCCGGCACCCGCGGTCCCTGTCCGCACTGCCATCAGGACATCACCGCACCCGTGCCGGACACACCGGGGGAGGCTGCCGCTGCTGCGGCGGACGCTCCGGTGGCCCCGCCTCCAGCCCCGCCTGTACCCGGTACACCCGAGTCTGCGCCGCCCAGCGGTCGCCCGGGCCACGGGTCGCCGCCGGCCTCTCCGGCACCAGCGGCTTCCGGTGGCGCGCCGCAGGTATCTTCGCTTCCCGTGCCACCGCCGGCCGCGCCGCCATCGTCGCCATCGTCGGTGCGTGGCACCCGGAGGCGTTTTGTTCCGGTGCTGCGGGTGGCGGTGGGTGCCTTGACGGGGGTGGCGGCTCTGGCCTTGCTGACGCGCCCGTGGTGGGAGCCCCGGCTGGAGGAGGCGCTTTCTGCACGGTGGCCGGCGGTGGCTGTTCCGGTGGCGGCTGGCGCGTGGCACGATGCGGGCGGACCGGCGGAGCCACGTTTACCGGCGCCGGCCCCGGTGGTGCCGCCGGCCGTCGCCGCCCCTGCGGCTCCAGTCCCGGCCCCGGCCCTGGTGGGGCCGATGCTCCCTGCGGCCCCGGCTGAGGCCCAGCCTCTGGTGATACCGGCGGACGCGGAAGTCGAGCTCCCGGTGCCCGCCGCCGCGTCCGCCGTCACCGAAGATCCTCCCGCCGAGGCGAGGCGTGTCCTCATGTCATTTCTGCAGGCCCGCAACTGGCGGGAGCGGGTGGTGTGGTGCGAGGAGGGCGATCGGTTGCGTGAGGAATTGGAGGCCTATGACCGTCGCATCGGGGACGGGGCGCACGTTCCCCTTTCCGTCGAGCATATTGCCAGTGCTCCGTTGCCCGACGGCCTGCGGACGGTGCAGGTCTTTCAGGTCGCCTTCCCGGATCTGCCGCAGGGATTTCCGGTGCCGGTCCGGCAGACCAGCCGGGGATGGCGACTTGACGGACGCACCTTCATCGAGTTCCGGGAAAGCCGGCTCAAGCGTTTCCTTGACGACTTCCGGGAGTCTCCTGCCGTCTTCCGGGTGCGCCTGCGGTGGCTGCCGCCGGGCGACCCCGACGGTTTCGATCCGGATGCCAGCTTTCCGGAGCATCGATTCCGTATTGCCGCTCCCATTCAGGGGCACGAAGGCATCATCTATGCGGACAAGAACGACCCTGTGGTTGGCCCGAAGATCGCCGACCGGCTGAACCCCCAGGCCACCCACCTCGTCATGGTGCGGCTGCAATGGGCTCGCGGGATCACCGGCCGCGCCCGGGTCGAACTCCGCGACATTGTCTCCGAGTCATGGCGCGAGGAGCCTTGAGACCAGTCGCGTCGGCGCGGCAAAAAAAGAGCGGAATTTCCTGCTTGCGGGGCGGGCAATCGGTGGTAACGCATCCGTCCGCCTGCTTCCCCCTGCGGCAGCCTCCTGCGTCTCCCGGTAAACAAGCGGCTCCGTTGATCAGCGCCGCCTTGGCGCCACGCTCCATCTCATTTCCCCATGAAAGTCCGGCCATCCATCAAACGACTCTGCGAAAACTGCCGCATCATCCGCCGGCAGGGAATCGTCCGTGTCATCTGCAAAAACCCCCGCCACAAGCAGAAACAAGGCTGAGCGTCAGCCGGCTCCCCCGAAGTTTTCCAGCGAACCACTTTTTTATGGCCCGACTCCTTGGCGTTGATATTCCGAACGAGAAGCGCATCGAAGCGTCCCTCCCCTACATCTACGGTATCGGTCCGTCATGGGCCAAACGCGTTCTCGAAAGCGCCGGAATCGATCCCGACACCCGTACCGGCCAGCTGACCCAGGAGCAGATCGGTGCCATCGTCACGGCGATCCAGCAAACCGGCCTGCCCATTGAGGGTGACCTGCGCCGGGACCTGCAGCTCAATCTCAAGCGCCTCCAGCAGATCAACTGCTACCGCGGCATCCGCCACCGCAAGAGCCTGCCGGTCCGCGGCCAGCGCACCCACACCAATGCCCGCACCCGCAAGGGCAAGAAAAAGACGGTCGGCGTGGTCCGCGCGAAGAAATAATTTCCACCGACTGCTCATCCCTGATTTCCCATGGCCGAGGATCCCAAGAACACCGCCGCTGCTGCGACCGCCGCTCCGGCCGCTGCCGCCCCCGAAGCTCCCGCCGGTCCGCCGACCGCCGCCGAACTTCTCAACGTCGACATCGCCGCCGGCCAGAAGGTCGTGCGCGCCAAAGGCGCCAAAAACATCAGCAGCGGAGTGGTGCATGTGCTCGCGACCTTCAATAACACCATTGTTTCGGTGACCGATGCCCGCGGCAACGTGGTCGGCTGGTCCAGTGCCGGCAAGATGGGTTACAAGGGGTCCCGCAAGAGCACTGCGTATGCCGCACAGCTCGTTTCCCAGGACGCCTGCCGCCAGGCCATGGGTCACGGTTTGAGGGAAGCTGTCGTCGAGGTCAAAGGTCCCGGGGCGGGCCGCGAGTCCGCGGTGCGCGCTGTCCAGGCGATGGGCATCGAGGTACTGGCCATCCGCGACGTCACCCCGATTCCGCACAACGGTTGCCGCCCGCCCAAGCCGCGGCGTGTCTGATTTCCCGTCTCTTTCATCTTCACCGCATATTTTTCACGATGGCCCGCTACACTGGTCCCAAGGATAAAATCAGCCGCCGCCACGGCATCGCTCTGTTCGGCCCCTCCAAGGCGCTGGATCGCCGCCCGTATTCGCCGGGCCAACACGGCGGCGCCAAAGGCGGGCGTAAGAAACTTTCCGATTACGCTGTCGCCCTGGCTGAAAAGCAGAAGCTCCGCTATCAGTACGGCGTGCTGGAAAAACAATTCCGCAAGACCTTTGCCGAGGCTCAGCGCCGCAAGGGCGTGACCGGTGAAATCCTTCTCCAGCTTCTCGAGACGCGTCTCGACAACGTCGTTTACCGGCTCGGTCTCGGCAATACGAGGGATGCGGCCCGCCAGCTGGTCAGCCACGGTCACGTGCGCGTCAACGGCACCCGTGTCAATGTCGCTTCCTACCAGGTGCAGCCGGGAGATGTCATCACTATCCGCGAAAATCCGCGCTCCAAACAGCTGGCGCTGCGCGCTCTGGACCTGACCCAGGCTGCGGTGGTGCCCGGATGGGTGACCTTTGACAAGGACAAGCTCGCCGGCACCGTTTCGCGCGTCCCGACCAAGGATGAAATCAGCCCGATCGTGAACGAGCAGCTGATTGTCGAGCTCTACTCGAGGTAGGCTCCTTTTCCGTTGGTTTCTTCCCTGCCGGCTTCAAGGCCGGTGGGGATTTTTTTGAGTACGCGGATGAGCCGCGGGGGCCGCACGGAGCTGGCGCCGGTGTTTCAGTGTTTGGCGGGTGGTTTGTTCCACTCGAGCACCTGTCCGTTTTCGAGCAGCCGCCGGCGCAGAGCCGGGTAGGGGACATCCTGGACGGAAGTGCCGGCGTCGAGGGCGAGGGAGGCGGCGGTGGCCGCGGATTCACCGAGGATCATGAAGACCGGTTCCATGCGCACGCTGCCGTAGCCGATGTGGGAGGCGGCGCAGCAGACGGGTACCAGCAGGTTGGTGCAGTCGGCGGCGCGCGGGCGGATCGAAAGGTAGGAAATCGGGTAGGGGGCGGCGAGCGGCACCTGGACGTCGCCCTCGTTGCGGACGAATCCGCGGGTGTCGACGTAACGCTGGGTGTTGTGGGAATCGATGGCGTAGCTGCCCATGCCGACTGGCTGAGGTGTTTCCCGGGTCAGTTGGCAGTCCATCTGGGTGTGGATGTGATCGGAGATCATGCGGCGGGCTTCGCGGATGTAGAGGGCGTGCGGCCAGCCGCCGGTGCCCTGGAATTCGTCCCTGGGCAGCCCCCAGCGGTTGACGTCTTCGCGCACTTCGGCCGGCACTCCCGGGTCGGTGGCGAGGAAGTACCAGAACCCCTTCTGGTATTCCTCATGGTCTTTGACGATGGCTTCGCGGGTGGCGTAATCGCCTTCGGGATAGGCGTCGTTGGCGCCGATGTGATCGCTGCTGAAACCGCCGCTGTTGTTGGTGTCGGTTTTGCGGTTGGGCATGAGGTGGTGGCCCCGCCACATTTCCTTCCATTTCCAGCCGGCCGCGAGATAGCGCCGGAGCACTTCGTAGCGCAGTGGGTCGTAGTTGGTTGGTTTTTCCCAGGGGAGCCGGTTGGCGGGCACGTCGGTCAGGCAGATCCGGAAGCAGTATGCCTGGATGCGCTGGTCGCCGGCGCCGTCGGTGCCGGGCCCGTCCGTCTGAATGGTCGGCAGCAGCCCGCTGGACGGATCACCGGGGACGCGCCACGGATCGATGTCGAGGAGGAACTGGTGTTTGGTGGCCTGGGCGACCTGCACGCCGTTGAGGGTCTCACCGTAGGTGGCATTGGCTTCGCGGCCGACGTGGTACGGGACGCCGGCCTTGGCCATGAGGTCGCCTTCGTAGGTGGCGTCGATGAAGATCTTTCCTTGGAAGACGCGGCCGCTTTCCATGCGGATTTCGGTGATGGCGGTGCCTGATTTGCGGCCCCAGCGGGTGAGGTCGAGCCGTTCCCCCTCGACCACGGTGACCGGGGTCCCGGCGAGCATGGCGCGGAAGGTGATTTCGGCGACGGACGGCTCGAACCGCCAGAGGGCGTCGCCGGTTTCGGACCACCATTTGAAGTCGTCGCGCTTCTCCCACTTCCAGGCGTTGTCGGTTTCGTAGTGGTTTTTGATGCGGCGGTAGAACTCGCGGGCGAGGCCGCCGATGACCTCGTGTTTGCCGGAATCGGTCATGCCGAGGCCGGCGGACGAGAGGCCGCCGAGGTGGCGGGCCGGCTCGATGAGGGCGACTGACTTGCCCTGCCGGGCGGCCTGGATGGCGGCGGTCACGCCGGCGCTGGTGCCGCCGTAAATGACGATGTCGTGGGTGGTGGTTTCGGCGGCGCGGGTGGGGGAAGCAGTGAGCAGGCCAAGGGTGGTGGCGAGGGCGACGAGGAGGCGGGTGGTCATGGGGTGGTCATGGGGTGGTGGTTCGGGGTTTCAGGTTGCGGATCAGCGAACTGAGCGCGATACCGGTGCCGCCGATCACGAAGAGCGCGGGAAACCAGATGCTGTAGATGGCCGTGCGCTTGTCGCGGATGAGCACAGCATCGGCGGGATCGGCCGGATTGATCCAGACCGTTGCCTCGGTGCCGGCGGGAAACCCGGCGAGCAGTGACTCCATTTTTGCGCGGCGCGATGATTTGGTTTCGATGCGGCGGATGCGGGCGGATTCGCGGGATGCTCCGGCGTATTCGTAGCGGTAGCGGATGACCGGGCGGTAATTGACCGGGGTGTTGGGGTTGAGGATTTCCTCGGTGAGACGCGACTCGAGAATCACGCCGGGCACCTGGATCCACGCCTCCATGACCCGGGCGCGCTGGAACGACGCCCACATCAACCAGACAAACACCGCACCCACCACCGCGATGGCCGCTCCCAGGAGCACACCGCCAAGCGCGGAGGTCAGTCGATGGGAAGGGCGGGGAGCGTCGGGCATGGCAGTGCGGATGGCGGATGGTGAATGGCGGTTCGGGAAAAGTCCGGAGGCGGAATCAAAATGGGAATCGGCATCCGGCGTGGCGGCCGGTCGGCCCGGGCGGGGGTGCGCCGCCCGGCGGCGGATCACAGTCGTAACGATGGCGCACCGCGGACAGACTACAAAAACTTCGACTGCAGGTGGTTGAGAAAAGCGCGGCCGGTCACCGGCTCGCCGGTGGCGTGGCGCATCAGGCCCGGTCCGTCGAACCGCTGGCCATGGATATGGAGGCTCTGCCGCAGCCACCCGAGCAAGGGGGCATAGGTGCCGGCGGCGAGCGACTGTTCGAGCCCGGGCAGGACACGGCGCGCGTGATGCATGAGCTGGGCGGCATTCAGGTTGCCGAGCGTGTAGGTCGGGAAATACCCGAAGAGCCCGAAGCTCCAATGCACGTCCTGCAGGCAGCCGCGCGCGTCATCAGGCACGGCGAGCCCGAGCAGGGAGCGGAATGTTTCATTCCACACTCCCGGCACTTCGGCCACCGGGAGGTGGCCCTCGATGAGAGCCCTTTCGATTTCAAAGCGCAGAATGATATGCAGGTCGTAGGTGACTTCGTCGGCCTCGACGCGGATGAAGCTCGGCTGCACCCGGGCCGCCGCGCCGGCGATTTCTTCGGGGGTGCGTCGGGCGAGGTGCGGGAAGTGGTGGGCGGCGCGCGGCAGCCAGTGGTCCCAGAACGCGCGGCTGCCGCCGACGTGGTTTTCCCAGAGGCGCGATTGACTCTCGTGGATGCCCAGGCTGCAGGCGTCCCCGGCGGGCTGGCCCCATTCAGCGCGGTTCAGTCCCTGGTCGTAGAGGCCGTGGCCGGCCTCGTGAAGCACGCCGTAGAGCGACGAAGTGAAGTCCGTTTCGTCGTAGCGGGTGGTCAGCCGGGTGTCGCCGGGGCCGAGGCCGGTGCAGAATGGATGAGTGGTGGTGTCGATGCGGCCGGCCGTGAAATCGAACCCGATGGCCTGCGCCACCTCCCGGTTGAACGCCTGTTGCGCGGCCACCGGATACCGGCCGGCCAGCAGGTCGCGGGGGAAGCGGGCCGCTTTTTCCGTGGCCGGACCGACCAGAGCGGAAATCTGCGGCCCGAGTTCGGCAAAGAGGGCGGCCAGCTCGGCGGAGCGGGCTCCGGGTTCGTATTCGTCCAGCAGGGCGTCGTAGCGGCACGTCTGCCAGCCCCAGGCATCCGCCTTGCGGCGGGCCAGGCCGACCAACTTTTCCAGGTGCGGCTGAAAGAGCGCAAAATCCGAGGTGCGGCGCGCTTCCGCCCAGACGTTCTGGGCCAGCGAGGTGGTGCGGGTCCATTCCTCGACCAGATCAACCGGCAACCGGGTGGCCCGGTCGTACGCCCGGCGCCAGCCCCGGAGGTTGGTGTCGGCGACCACGGCGTCGGGCGGGGCGTCGGCCGGCAGCGGGACGGCGGCCGTTTCGGCAGCGGCGAGCCACTCGCCGATTTCCGGGGCAGTGACCATGCGGTGGACGCGGCCGCTGAGCACGGCGAGTTGTTCGGCGCGCCAGGCCACTCCCCGGGGCGGCAGATAGGTTTCCTGGTCCCAGCCCAGTACGCCGGCCGCGGAGCGCAGCAGGGCGGCTTCGCGCAACCGGTCATGAAGGTGGTGATAGGCGGTGATGGACATCCGCCCAGCCTAGCGCGGCCGGGCCGTCGCGCCCGCGAAAACCACCGCCCGCCAATCGCAACCCACCCTCCGGAATCAGCGCCCCATCACCTCCAGCTTTTCCAAATCGATGACCGGTGGGCGGTCCGGCTCGGACGCGCGCTCGAACCGGCTGTCGAGCGGTACCGGCTCATCAAAAAACCCGCCGTTTTTCAGGAAGAATCCGCCGTTCTGCACGCCGCCGGCATAATCCAGACGGTGGCGGCCGCCGGCGGTGGCATCGCCGGTGAAGCGCGCCCGGGTGACTTCGTGCCAGCGCCCGCCGGTGTCGCGGACCCACTGGTTGCCGTGGCGGCTGGTGCGGCTCCGATGGCCGTTTTCGGCTGAGAAATTCTCAAGGAACGAATGGAAGCCGGTCAGGTGCTTGTCCGTCTTCGGCCGGCGGAACCGGGCGATCAGCCGCCACTCGCCGTCCGGGGCTTCCGCGATCCAGGCGGCATATTCCGTGTTTCCCCGACCATCCGGCTTTGCCGTGTTCAGGAACCGGTAGGTCATGCCCGTCTTCCACGGATACACGAGATAACTCTGGCCCCCGCTGCCCTCGTTGCCGAATTCGCCGGCCTGCACCCCCTCCCCCTTGCCCAGCAATACCACCCGGTCGGATTCCGGGATCTTTTCCGGGTCGTCGGTGGCAAACGGACTCCATACCGAAAAAAGCACCCAGCGCTCGGTCGGACTCTTCGTCTGAATCCCGAAATACCCTTCGCCAAAACCATTGGCCATGTAAAACGACCCGATCGGATCCCCACCCTCAGGCACCGTCACCTCGCTGTAAGCATACTCGATGTCCACCCCCCGCGGCACCTCGTAGCCAAGATGCACCGACGGACCCCGCCGCCCCCAGTAAAACATATTGCCTTCGTTGGTCTTCACAAAAACCGGTTCTAGGCCCGGAGTCGGCGAGGTCACCACCAAGTCCGAAATCCGCCCGAATTCCGGACCGGATCGACGCACCCCCTGCACCTCCACCCGCACATAACCGGCCGCCGCCGCCTCCACCCGACCCAACGACACCTCCGCCTCCTCGGCACCCCGGGCCACCACCTCAAAAACCCGGCCCCCCACCGTAGCCCGGATCACCGACTCCCCCTCCGGAACACTCACCTTCAACCCCAGATCCAGCACCGCCGGCCGATCAACCCGGAAAAAAATCGACCACACCGTCTCCGGATCCGCCCAGCGTCCGCCGCGCCGCCCCATGCCCTCACGCCCGCCGTCCGCCCGCGCCGTCTGATACCCGTTGCCCGCCAACGGCACCTGCCATCGCCCGCCCTCCGCACCCGCAAGCCCCCCCGCGGCACTCACCCACACCAGCAGGCCCGTCCATAACGACCGGCAAAAAGAAGGGAAAAACAGGTTCATACAAATCATTCAGAGACAGTGCGACTCCCTCCGGACAGGGACACGGTGCCGCCGGTGGCAACGGGACAGGTACGCTGGACCGGCCCCGCTGGCAACGGGACAGGTACTCTGTGCGAGCCATACTGCAAAACGGGACAGGTACGCAGTACGATTCGCAACGGGACAGGTACGCTGTGTGTGCCCAAAAACACGACTATTCCTATAGACAATGGGAAGTCGCAACGGGACAGGTACGCTGTGAGTGCCCAAAAACACGACTATGCCGATAGACAATAGGGACATTTACTTTACAAGGCAGATGCGGTATGCAGAGTGCGAGTGTTGTCTGCGCCTGAGGTAGGTGGTGGACTGGATCGATTGATTTCCCATGAATTCGTACACGTTGAGTCATTTGGAGCAGTTGGAGGCCGAGGCGATTTTTGTGCTTCGGGAGACAGCGGCGCAGTTTCAGAATCCGGGGTTGTTGTTTTCCGGGGGGAAGGATTCGATTGTGATGGCGTGGCTGGCGCGGAAGGCGTTTTGGCCTGCGAAGGTGCCGTTTGCCTTGGTGCATGTGGACACGGGGCACAATTTTCCGGAGACGCTGACGTATCGGGACGAGTTTGTGCAGATGCTGGGGGCGCGACTGGTGGTCGGGCATGTGGAGGACAGTATCCGTCGCGGCACGGCGCGGGACGAGACGGGACCGAAGGCGTCGCGGAACCGGTTGCAGTCGATCACGCTGCTGGAGACGATTGAGCAGGGGAAATTTGACGCGTTGCTCGGGGGTGGGCGGCGGGACGAGGAGAAAGCGCGGGCGAAGGAGCGGTTTTTTTCGCACCGGAATGAATTCGGGCAGTGGGATCCGAAGAACCAGCGGCCCGAATTATGGAATATTTTCAATGGCCGGCATCATACCGGCGAGCATTTCCGGGTGTTTCCGTTGAGCAACTGGACGGAGATGGACGTGTGGATGTATATCAAGGAGCAGTCGATTCCGTTGCCGAGCCTGTATTTTTCGCATCGTCGGAGGGTCTTCAAGCGGGATGGGGCGTGGCTGGATGCGGAGACCGGTTTTGCCCGGCCGATGGACGGTGAGGTGGTGGAGGAGCGGACGATCCGTTTCCGCACGATCGGGGACGTGACGTGCACCGGTGCCTGGGAGTCGGCGGCCGGCACGATTGATGAGATCATTGCGGAAGTGGCGGCGGCGCGGGTGACCGAACGCGGCACGCGTGCCGACGACAAGGTCTCCGAAACGGCCATGGAGGACCGGAAGAAGGAAGGGTATTTTTAGGTGGTCGGAGGGCAGTTGAAAACGGTCGGCGAGGTGGCGGCGGCGGCGCGTGCCTCGGCGACGAGTTCCTCGGTGCGTTCCGGCGAGAGGCCGACCTGGCTGGCGGTCAGCCATAGCCGCCGCGCGGCGTCGCGCACCGCGGCTTCGCGCTCCGCTCGCGACAGGCGTGCCGGGCCCTCGGCGATGAAATACCCGCGGCCGTGCCGGCTTTCGATCACTCCCGCATGCTCCAGCTCCGAATACGCCTTCACGATCGTGCCCGGGGTCACCGCCAGCGTGCGCGCCAGCTCGCGCAGGCTCGGGACTTGGTCGCCGCCACGCAGCAGTCCGGCCGCCACAAAAAATCGCACCTGCTCCATCACCTGCCGGTACGCCGGCACCCCGGAATCAAGCTGGAGACGAAAGGGGAGCATGGGAGCGACGGGCGGAGGAGAAGAGAGCTGCAGAGGGAGTAATGCTGTATTAGTACACTAATACAGTTGCCGCGCCAGCGGATTTTTTGACGGGCGTGACCTCCGGGTGTTCGAGCCGCTGCCGAGCTGGGACCGCCGCAGTCATCCGCGGCCCGACGCCACCGCGTTGGTCGTTGAGGGCCTGCAGCGCAGCGCGACCTCCGGGAGCTCCGGCCGCTGTCGAGAGCTGGGACAGCCGCGCTCGCCCGGGGAACGAGGCGCTGGAGGTCGTTGGAGGCGTGCGCCCGGGGCGTCGAGCCGCAGGCGACTGCGGCGGTCCCGGGAGATTGCCGGGAGATTTCGTGTCAAAAAACGGCGATTCGCGCCAAAGAGAGGGAAGCCCGCTGATGGACCGTCCCAGTCATTTCCTTCGACTTTTTCTCGCGCATGAGAGTGATCTGCGCGCGTACGTGGCGACTGCGGTGCGGGTGCCGGGGTCGCGGGACGATGTGATGCAGGAGGTGGCGCTCGCGTTGTGGAAGAGTTTTGACCGGTACGACCCGCGGCAGTCTTTTGGGGCATGGGCGCGCGGGGTGGCGACGCACAAGGTGTTCGACCATCATCGGCGGGAAAGCCGGCGGCTGGTGTTGTTGTCGCCGGAGGCGTTGGAGGCGGTGCGGCGGGCGTTTGACGAAGCGGAGACGGACGGTGGGACAGTGCGTCAGGAGGAAGAGGCCTTGGGGCATTGTCTCAAGTCGCTGCCGCCGCGATCGGCCGAACTGGTGGGACTGCGGTACTCCGAACGGGCCGGCATCGCGGTGCTGGCTGACCGCCGGGGCACCACGACGGCCGCCATTTATCAGCAGCTCAGCCGCCTGCGCGCCGTGCTGGGCGACTGCATCCGTCGACGCCTTGCGGAAAACCATCCATCCGAGGCCTCTCCCGCCACATCCCTGCGCATCCGATCATGAACGATTCCCTGCTTGTCGAAAAACACCTTGCCGACGGACTGACCGACGAGGAAACCGCCACGCTTGAAGCCGCGATGGGCGGCGATCCAGCCGTCGCCAGTCGCTTGGTGGCAGCGGCGCGGATGGACCAACGCCTCGCGGCGCGACTCGGCCCCGGTCGGTCCGAACTGGCGTGTTTGGCCGGACTGAAACGCGGCCGCGCCAAGGCGCATTCGATCGCCCGCTGGCGTCGCCCGCTCGCGGTGGCGGCGGCGCTGGTGCTCGTGCTGGGTTTGGCGGCGGCGGTGGGGGCGTGGATGCGATCGATCGGCTCGGCCCACTCCGATTCCATGGCGAGCGACCCGCCGCGAGCGACGCGGCCGTTTGTGCCGGCGCGGGTTTCGGCAAGGCCTGATCGGGTGGTCGATCCTCCGCGGGTGGAAAGCGAAACAACCGCCATGGTGTCGTTGCGGCGGTTTCTATCCCGTTATTACCTGCCTGATCTGAAGCTCGAGACGGCGCGTCCGTTGGACGAGGCATTGGAGCATTTGTTGCAGCGCGCCCGCGAGGTGAACCATCTCAAGAATCCGGTGATCGAACGGCTGAGCGCGGAGCTCGCGGCTGCGGAGGAAGGCGACGGCCGCCCGGAGACGGTGGTGGCTCTGCCGCTGAAGCACGTTTCGCTGATGGATGGCCTCACATGGATGGCGGCGTTGAACCGCAGCGAGGTTTTCCTCAAGGAGCCGGGTGTCATCACTTTTCGCCCGTGGGAGCCCGCCGAAAACGAGACCTTGGTGACCGAAGTGGTGCGGGTCCGACGCGACCTGCTGCCATCGGAAGTGGGACCTGACCCCTTTGGCGGGACCACCGAAGCCCCGACCGTGCCGCGCCTGACGCCGATCGAATTGTTTCAGTCGTGGGGCATCGCGTTTGGGGAGCACGCGAGCGCTTCTTACGATGAGGCCACTGCCGCGATGACCATTTGTCACACCGCATCCACCATTCGCGCGATCAAGGAATTGCTGGCAATGGGGAGTGCTCGCCCGCTGGTGATGATCATGATCTCCACAAAAATCCTCGAGTTTGCGCAGGCTCGTCCCATCAAGGGCGATTTGCTGACAGAT
The DNA here is from genome assembly GCA_023253495.1 of Verrucomicrobiales bacterium. GTDB lineage: Bacteria > Verrucomicrobiota > Verrucomicrobiia > Verrucomicrobiales > V1-33 > CAJBME01. The sequence continues at coordinate 8,633 of JALRGF010000172.1, read as the reverse complement.
CAGCAGTTCCAGCTCTGGCTGAGGGAGATGAATCAGACCAAGGGAGTCGACTTGCTGACGGCACCGCAACTAACGACCCGCAGCGGTCAGCGGGCGATGGCGGAGGTGACCAAGGAGGTCGTGGAGCCAATGGAGAGGGAAGCTGATCGGTCCGAAACCGAAGTCGACTGGCAAGGACTGCGAATTCCGATCGAGCCGATCCTTGAAGGCGAAGTGGTTAAACTGCTCGGAGCCGTGGAGATTCGGCTGCCGGTGAACCGGCAGGCCGGCAAGTTGATAAGTGCGGAGAAAATTTCCGCCGCGGAACTGGTGACGACGGCCACCGACTTTGAAGCGATCATTCCCCTGGGTCAGACGGCGGTATTTTCCGTGAATGAATCATCGGATGGCCCGTACTTCGCGATGGCCGTGACGGTGCATCGTGCGGATGGCGGTGGACCGCCGGTGGGGGAGCCGAACGATGCGCCTTCTCCGCCGCCGGAAAGCGGGGGCCAGCGTGTTGGACCGTAGGCGTCCCGTAGCGTTGCCTGGAAGGCAACGCTACGGTTTGTGCTCTGCGATTGCCCGGCGGCAAAGATGCGCCACGGTACGCAATGCTCGATATCCGGTTGATTCGTGAGAACCCGCAAGGGGTGAAAGACCGACTGGCAGCCCGCCATGGCGGGGCGGCGCTGGCGGCGTTGGTGGACGAGGTGCTGGCTTGTGACGAGGCGCGGCGTCAGGCTGAGACCGAAAAGCAGCGGCTGCAGAGCGAGCGCAACCGGATGTCGAAGGAGATCGGGATGCGCAGGAAAGCAGGGGAAGACACAGCGGCGGCGGAGGCGCAGGTGAAGGGGTTTGCGGCGGAGCTGGCCGAGTGGGAGACGATGGCGGAGCGGGCGGACGTGCGGCAGCGCGACCTGTTGCTGGGCATCCCGAATCTGCCGCACGAGGCGTGTCCGGTCGGTCACGACGCGGCCGCGAACCCCGAGGTGCGCACCTGGGGCGAGAAGCCGGTGTTTGCGTTTCCGCCGAAGGACCATGTGACGCTGGGCACGGCGCTGGGGATGCTGGATTTTGAAAGCGCGACCCGGATCACGGGCAGTGCGTTCGTGGTCTATCGGGGGGTCGGGGCGCGGCTCGAGCGGGCATTGATCAATTTCCTGATCGACGTGCACACGCGCGACCACGGGTACACCGAGGTCTTGCCTCCGTATCTGGTGCATGCGGATTCGCTGATCGGGACGTCGCAGCTGCCGAAGTTTGCCGACCAGATTTACGCGTGTCCGGAGGACGGCCTGTATCTGGCGCCGACGGCCGAGGTGCCGGTGACGAACCTGCATCGTGAGGAAATCGTGCGGGCCGACCGGCTGCCGATCCGGTATGTGGCGTATACGCCGTGTTTCCGGCGCGAGGCGGGGGCGGCGGGGGTGGGCACGCGCGGGCTGATCCGGATGCATCAGTTTGACAAGGTGGAGCTGGTGAAGATCACGGTGCCTGAGGCTTCGATGGCGGCGCTGGAGGATCTGACCAGGCATGCCGAGAACATCCTGCAGCAACTCGGCCTGCATTACCGGGTGATCGAGTTGTGCACGGGAGATCTCGGGTTCGGATCCACCAAGACCTATGACATTGAAGTCTGGGCGCCGGGGCAGAACAGTTATCTGGAGGTGTCGAGCTGCTCGTGTTTCGGCGACTACCAGGCGCGGCGGATGAACCTGCGCTTCCGGGACCCGGACACCGGCAAAAACCGGTTTGCCCACACCTTGAACGGGTCGGGCACCGCGTTGGCGCGCCTGTACGTGGCGCTCCTGGAAACGTGCCAGCAGGCGGATGGTTCGATTCTGCTGCCGGAGGTGCTGCGGCCATATGTCGGGGTGACCGAGATCCGGGCCGCCGAGGCCGACTGCCCGCAAGGCTGAGGGGCGCGAGAATCGGGGTTTCGCGCGCGCTCGTTCCGGGCTTCGGTGGCACGATGGATGTGGTGGCTCACCTGCGCGACTGGCCCTGGCCGATGCCGGCGGGTGAGGCGGTGGTCGTCGGGGTGTCCGGCGGGGTCGATTCGATGGTGCTGGCCGAGGGCCTGTGGCGGGCGGGGGTGGCACCGCTGGTGGTGGCGCATCTGCATCATGGACTGCGCGGGGACGAAGCCGATGCGGACGAGACCCTGGTGCGCGAGTGGGCGTCGTGTCGCGGCTGTGCCTGTGAGATCAGGCGCGTCGATGTGGCGGCGGTGGCGGCGGCGACGGGGCATTCTCTGGAAACGGCCGGGCGCGAGGCGAGGCGGGCGTTTTTCCATGAAGTGGCGATGCGCCGCGGCCTGCGGCGGGTGGTGCTGGCGCACCATGCCGACGACCAGGTGGAGACGCTGCTGATGAACCTGTTGCGGGGTGCGGGCACGCACGGGTTGGCGGGCATGCGGGCGGTGACGCCGTGGCGCGGTCTGGAAATCATGCGTCCGCTGCTCGGGGTGTGGCGGCGCGATCTTGAGGCCTGGGCGCGGGCCGAGGGGATCCGTTGGCGCGAGGATGCGAGCAACCGGTCCGGCGAGCATTTCCGCAACCGCATACGTCACGAAGCGTTGCCGGCTCTCGAGGCGGCCGCGGGCCGCGACGTGCGCGAGTCACTGCGCCGGGCCGCGGTGCTGGCGGCCGAGGACGATGCGGAACTGAGCGCCGCCGCCACCCGCGCGCGCGAATCTCTGGCCACCGCCGACCCCCCGGGCGGGCTGCAGGTCGCCGGCCTGCGGGGGCTGACTCCCGCGCTGGCGCGGCGCGTCGTCCATGACTGGCTGACCGCCCACGCGGTTCCGGAAGCCGGCTTCGACGTGGTCGAGGCGGCGTTGCGGGTGGCGCGCGCCGCCGGGCGGCCGGCGTCCTGCAACGTGACGGGTGGTCGCCGGGTGCGGCGGCGCGGCGGCGTGCTTTTCCTCGATAACCAGGGGGAACACCCGGCACCGCGGGGCGGTGCGCACGGCAGCCACCCGCGGAATGATCCATCGTGATGGCGAGTGTGGTGGTCCGGGGCGGGGACCGGCCGGTACCGGCGGTTCCCGGAGGGGCGCGGAAAAGGCGGTGTGGCCCGGACGGCTCCGGCCCGGTCCTTCCGCGCTCAGCGGTAGGCGTAGGCCAGCGCCCAATGGGGTTTGCGGACGTCGGGCGAGGTGACGGTGAAGATGATGGCGAAGCTGCCGGTTCTGGGCGGCAGGATGCGCACGCCGACGGCCCCCTTGATGCGGGCGGTTTCGGTGTGCAGTTCCTTGCCTTTGGCGTCGACGATTTTCAGTTCGAGCGTGCAGTTGTCGGCGTCGCAGCCGAGGAAAAACCAGTATTCATTGCCCTTGAAGAGCTGGGCTTTGACCTTTTTGGACTGGCCGCTCCTGACCTCGCCGCTCCAGTAGTCCTGGCGCACCTGGAAACCTTTTTCCACATAAGGGGTGGCCAGTTCCATGGCCATGCTGTGGGCGTCATCCACGAAGGCGTGGGCGCGGGGCAGGGCGACCAGGCAGCAGACGGCGGCCAGCAAGGCGCCTGCGCGCAGCCGTGAGATGAAGGGACGCATCATGGGAAAAAACGTGTGAAACAGGAAACGAGGCCACCGGGCCCGGGGGTGGGCCTAGCGGGTGGCAGGGGGGCTGGTGGTGATGGATCGGACCAGCCGGACGGCGGTGTCATGGATGGTCTGGACGCCGGCGGCGCCGGGAGTTTCGTCGCCATCGCCGATGACGCCGGCGATGGTTTCCAGGCCGTCGAGCAGTGCCTTGAGCTTGCCATGGCGGGCGGCGAGCTTTTTCAGCTCCTTCTGGAAATGGCGGATGATGTCCGGCTGGTTGAGAAGTTCGGCGGCGTCGGACGAATAATTCTTCGCGATCAGGCTGGTCACGGCATCGGTGCCGCGCAGCCAGCCGCCGAGGCTGACGCACTGGCCGAGTTCGGTGTCGCGCCGTTGCTCCATGGTGTCGCGCACGGTTTTCTGGGTTTTGTCGAGTTCGACGCGGACGATTTCCCAGTGGTTGTTTTTGGAGGCTTCGAGGATGCTGTTGGTGTGCGGCAGCACGGTTTCCTTGAGGCCGAGCGATTCCGAGAGCCGGAGGACGTCCTTGCCGATGCGTTCGACGGCGTCCTTGTCCTCGGCTTCCACGGCGATAAAACCTTCGGCGACCACGCTGCCGAGCAGGAGGGCGACGTCGACCCGGTTGGAGAACGTCGGGGTTTTGGTGGTGCGCAGTTCCGACCGCCAGTCCGGACGGCCGAGTTTGTCCATGACGGTGAAGATCTCGCTCGGCACCGGCACGATCACCTCCTCAATGACCTCCCCCGGAAAACCGGCGACAGCCTCGGCTGCCGAGACGGAACCGGGAGCGGCGGAGGAGAGGGCGAGGGCGAGGGCGAGCCGGAAGAAGGAGATCAACGTTTTCACAGGCAAAAGGACGTAGGGAAGCGGCCAAGCGCGGCTTGCCTGTCTACAATGTCACCGGCCACCGGGAGCGACAAATCATTTTGCAGGGCGGCGGGCGGCGGTTCCCGCCGGCGGGCCGGCGATGGTGCTTTTGAATGTTGATGTTTGCCGGTGCGGGTTCAGGGTCGGCAGGTTGCGCATGGATACCGCCCGTTTGGATTCGCTGCTTGCCGCCTTTCGCCAGAAGAAGCTGCTGGTGGTGGGGGATGTGATGCTGGACCGGTTTATCTGGGGGGCGGTTTCGCGGATTTCGCCGGAGGCGCCGGTACCGGTGGTGGAGGTGAAGAGCGAAGATGCGTATCCCGGGGGGGCGGCCAACGTGGCGCGCAACCTCCTGCCCTTCTGCGGGCAGGTCAGTGTGGCGGGTCTGGTCGGTGACGATGTGTTTGCCGGCGAGTTGGACGGGCTGCTGGCGGCGAGCGGGATCGACACGGCCGGGTTGATGCGCGATCCGGAGTACCAGACGATCGTGAAGACGCGGATCGTGGCGCGCAACCAGCAGGTGGTGCGGATCGACCGGGAAACCCGGCGGGCCCTTGGCGAGGCGATGCGGGCGCGGGTGCTGGCGTTTCTGGAGAGCCGGCTGCCGGAGGTGGATGCGGTGATTCTGGAAGACTATGGCAAAGGGTTTCTGACCCAGGCGCTGGTCGACGGGCTGGCGGAGCGGACGCGCGGGACCGGCCTGATTGTGACCGTCGATCCGAACCCGAACAACCCGCTGCACTGGCGGGGCGCCACGGCGATCAAGCCGAACCGGTCCGAGGCGTTTCAGGCGGCCGGGCTGGTCGAGAGCGGTCTGCGCTCACCGGCCACGCTGGACGCGGCGCTGGATGAGCTGGGCCAACGTCTTTTCCGGCAATGGGACACCGAGATGCTGCTGATCACGCTCAGCGAGCAGGGCATGGCGCTGCTGCGGAAGGAGGCGCCGCCGTTCCGGTTGCCGGCGCTGGCCCGGGAAGTTTTTGATGTTTCGGGGGCGGGGGACACGGCGATCGCCCTGTTCACGCTGGCCTTGAGCGCGGGGGCGACGCCGGAGGAGGCCGCGGAAATTTCCAACCATGCCAGCGGCGTGGTGGTAGGCAAGATCGGCACGGCCACCCTGACGCCCGCGGAGCTGGCAGCGTCATTGCACGAGCGCTGAAACTCGCAGGCGTTGTCCGGGTGGAAACGCGTGCGGCCATGGCCGGGCGGCCCGGGGATCGCGGCGTATTTTTGCGGCTGCGCCGTAATCGGAACGTAATGCCGCCGTGCGACGGATGGGACGTTCACCCGATCCGCCGCCATGACCTTGCGCCGTTTTCGATTCCTGATGCTCCTGCCCTGGCTGGCCGTCCTGCCGGCGGCTCGGGCCACCGACCTCGACTGGATGGTCATCCGCCAGCAGTACCGGGAGATCGAATGGATCGCCGGCCGGAGCGGCGAATCAGCGAGCAATGGCAACGAGTGGAACTTCGCCGAAGGGCGACCGGCTGTGGAGGCCGAATTGTCCGAGCCGCATTCGGCCATGGCTGATCTGAGCGGGGCGGTCTACGTCGCCGACAAAAATGCCCATGCCATCCGCAAGATCCGTCCGGACGGGGTGCTTGTGACGGTGGCCGGGACCAATGCCGCGGGATTCGACGGCGACGGGCCGGCGACGCAACGGCGGCTCGACGGCCCGCAGCACGCCTACGTCCTGCCGGACGGAACCTTTTACATCCTCGATACCGGCAACCGGCGCATCCGGCGGGTGGGGACCGACGGCCAGATGGTCACCACCATTGTCGAGACCGCCGACCTGTCGCGCGGCCTGTGGGTGAGCCGCGACGAAAGTGTCATTTATTATGCCACCGGCACGGCTCTGAAAAAATGGACGCCGGACCTCGGCATGCGTCCGGGGGTGGTACTGGCCACCGGTCTGGCGGATGCGGGAAATCTGGATGTGGCGGCCAATGGGGATATCTACATTTCTGACCGCGGCGCCTCCCGCGTCTACCGGGTGCCGCCGACCAACACGCCGGGCATCCCGCCGGTGCCGGTGGCCGGACTGGGCGGCACTGCCGGGGACGGGCCCAAGGCGAGCGGCAAGCCGGCGCTTTCGGTCGGCCTGCGGGAGGCGCGCGGCGTGGCGTTTCATCCGGCCGGCGGGTTTTTTGTGGCCACCCACCGCGGGGGGGACGTCTGGTACGTCGATACCCGCGGGCTGGCCTGGATGTTTGTCGAGGGTGATGCCGGAGCGACATTCTTCCCCGACCCCCAGCCGGTGCCGACGACCCGCCAGGTCATGGCCGAACCAAGGTCGGTTTCGGTCGCGCTCAACGGCGACATCCTCATCTGCGGCAATGACGCGGGATATGTGCGGCGCATCCGTTACACCGGATCGCGGATGGAGCCGACGGCGGAACTGATCGTGACCGCCGGGCCGGAGATCCCGGTTGTGCGCTGGCGGGCGGACCCGCAACGGTGGTTCCGCCTCGAATCGTCCGACAACCCGGCCGGCGGCGTCTGGACCACCGAGCAGAGCGGCCCTGCCACCGGCGCGTGGCAGGAATGGGCCGGGCCCGGCGTCGATCCGGCAGCGGCCCGCTTTTACCGGCTCACCGAGTTCCGCCGCTGGCCGAACTGACGGCACTCCGGGCGCCATGGCGGCGCCCTCCTGACTTTCCTGTTACCAACCTGTACCATCCATGAAACCACGATCCATGAAACCACGATCCATGAAACCATCCGGCATGGCGCCCGCCCTGGTTCTGGCCGCCCTGATCCCCGGCATCCCCCCCTCGAATGCCGGCCTGGCGGACGGCGGCCGTGACGGCGGCTGGAAGCTGCAACCCGCCCCGAAGCCGTGGGTGGCCGAGGGATTTGCCGAGTCCCTTGATTTGAGCGGCCTCGCCTCCGTCGACGGACGCCATTGTCTGGTGGCCAGCGACGAGCTCATCGCGGTGCAGGTCGGGCAGCTCGACCCCGAGACCGGCCGTATCACCGCCGGCGCGATGGTGTCGCTGGGCGACGCCGCCGGGAAAAAAAAGGCGGAGATCGACATCGAGGGGGTGGCCGCTGATCCCGCGGGCCGGACGTATTATGTCACCGGCTCCCATGGAGTCGGCAAAAAGAAGGGGGACGTGCAGGCCGAGCGTTATGCCGTCTACAAAGTCCCGGTGGATCCGGCGACCGGGGCTGTCCGGCGCGAGGAGATCCGCAAAAGCAGCCTGCGCCCGTGGATGGAACGCACCCCCGAGTGGGCTGCGCATCTCGGTCAGCCGCTGCAGCACAACGGCCTGAACATTGAGGGTCTCGCGTTCGCCGACGGGAAGCTTTATTTCGGGCTGCGCGGCCCGAATGTCGAGGGCCACGCCTTCGTCATCGAGGTCGGGGCGGACGCTCTCTTCAGCGGGGCGGCGGTGGAGCCGGTGGTGCACCGGCTGCCGCTGGGCGCCGGCCGGGGAGTGCGCGATCTGGTCGCCTGCCGCGACGGGTTTCTCTTCATTGCCGGCAATGCCAGCGCGGAAGCGAGCAAGGCGTTTCCGGTCAGCGAGGCGCGTCAGCCGGACACGCGCTTCCGGCTGGGCTGGTGGCGCCCCGGCACCACCCCGTCAGTCGAATGGATCGGCGAACTTACCGCTGGCGAGGGCAAGGCCGAGGCTCTGCTGGTCCTCGAAGATGCGGGGGCGCATATCGACGTGGTGTGTCTGTTTGACGGCGCGCCCGATGGCGGCGCCACGGCGTACCGCCTGAACCGTCCGGCTTTGACCGGCGCGCCCGCGCGGCCGTGACCCACCTCCTGTTTTCCGTGCCCCACTGGCTTTCCATCATGTTCCACCCGTATTCCACTCTCACCCCAATCCATACCATGAACCAACGCCTCATCCGCCTGGCACTCAGTGTGACCGCCCCGCTGCTTCTGGCCCCGGCCGCCCCGGCGGCTCCGGCGGCCCCGGCCGCCCCGGCAGTCCCGGGACTTGACGCCTGTCCGGCGCCTGTCCGCGAGGCCGTGCTGAAAGCGGCCGGAACCGATCGCATCGAAAAAGTGCGTGCGGTGCGCCGCGGTGACCAGACGCTGTATCTCGCTGCCATCGACCGCGCCGGCGACCATGATGTGAAGCTGCAGCTGCGCGCCAGCGGCGAGGTGGTCTGGCGCAGCGAGGAGCTGCCGATGGACCGGGTGCCGGCCCCGGTGAAAGCCGCCCTGCAATCACTGGCGGGCGCGGACGGCCGCA
>JALRGF010000117.1 GCA_023253495.1 Verrucomicrobiales bacterium | reverse complement strand
CTGTTGGCCGACGAGGGCCGCAAGCGCAGCGGCCCGATCTACCCTCGCCGTGGTCGACGCAAGTCGACTGCACCTGTGCCGGGCCGGGCGGTGCTGACACCGTTCGGGCCTCGGGCAGCGTCGTCGTTCGGGCCGTCAAAGGGCACCGGCGTGTTCAAGCTGGCCGCCGCCCGCGAGCGCGACGCAGCACCCAAGGCTGCGTTCAACCAGTTGCAAGCAGAGCTTCGACGCGTCACCCGGGGGTGAGCTGAATGGCATTCACCCCGTCGGCCCGATGGGCCGCCGCGTGTTCGTCCCCGATGATGACAATCGGAGCCCCTTCCCCGGACACCGTCGCCGGCACCATCCGATCGCCCTGAGCCCAGCCGACCGAACGCGCCTTGAATCTTTCCCCATTCTGCGTCAGCACGGTCATGCGCGAAACAATCGTGGTGTCGCGCACCAGGGACTTGACCGCCTCCGTCCTGCGGGACGCGGCGTGGACCGCGCGGGCCGTGGCTGCGGCCGCGGCCGGCGACCAGACGACGCCGGTCCGCGGGTAGCTCGACGCCTCCCGCGCCGACCGGCCAGACCGCAACGCCTTGGTGACATCCACCACCCGCACCCCGGCCTGCTCCAGCTCGGCATACAGCGCCTGCAGGTAAGAATCATAGCGCCGGTCCTTGAGGGCCGCGTCGGCGGTGAGGAAATCCGGGTAGACAACCGCCTTCGGCGGCACCGGAGCGATGACCAGTTCGATGCCGGACGCGCGCAGGGCGTCGGCCTTGGCCTTGAGACTGGCAACCACGGCGGCATGGACCGGGGTGCCGGCCCGGCGGTTGGTGGCGAGGGCCGCCAGTTCCCGCGTCTGGAAAACCATGCCATCCTTGCCGGTCATGGTGGTTTTGCCGCCGGCCGCCCGCTCGCGACAGGCCAGAATAAATGCCGCCTCGCCCTTGGGCAGCCCCTGGAACTCCGCGGCAGCCGCCGGATCCGGAGCCGCCGCCGCCCCGGTGTCCTTCGGAGCCTCGTCCTTCGCGGCCTTCTTCTCCTTTCCCTTTTCCTTTTCTCCCTCTTTCTTCGTAACTTCCTTCTGCTCCGGCTTGGCCGCCGCGTCCGCTGTCCCGGCAGCCGCCGGCACGTCCTTCTTGCCGGCGGTCACCGGCGCGTCCTTCTTGCCGGGCTCGGCCGGCGCCTCTTTCTTTTTCCCCTCAGTTCGGGCCACCTCGGCCGCGCCCTCCGTCGCTTCCGACGGCTTTTTTTCCTGGAGCGTCCCGCACCCGGCGAGCGCCAGGCTCAGGCAGGCGGCAATCGGCGTGGCACACCAGTGCGTGGATGGTCGTTTCATGGAAGGGTGAGCTTGCACACGCCGCCGGGGCGGCGCAAATCCTTTGGCCATCCCCCGCCGCCGACGAAGAAATCACCTCGCCGCCCGCCGCATCGCGGGTATGGTACCCGCCCATCCACGCCCATTCCGCCGATGATGAATCCGACCGCACGCCTTCTCTTCTGCTCCGCCCTCGGCTTCGCCGGCCTCCTGCTCCCCGGCCCCGCCGGAGCCGTCGGCGTGCCGTCCTGGGGACGTGAAGTCATCCACTACAAGGTCAATCCGCAGAACGGCGCCGAGGAACGCACCGGCAGCACCGAAAGCGAATCCGACCCCGCCCGCAACATGCTCACCCAGATCACCAAGGATGCGCGCGGCGTCGTCATCGCCCGCCGCGAATTCATCATGGACAGCAAAGGACGGATCCGCCGCGGTGCGATCTGGGACGGCAAAGGCAACCTCCAGGGGCGCACCGAATACGGATTCGACACCTACGACCGCATCAACGAAGAACGCATGTTCCACGCCAGCGGACGGCTCATCCGGCGCATGCTTTTCAAATACGACGCCACCTCGCGCCGGCTCGTCGACAAGTTCTACGTCTGGAACGAAAAAGACCCGTACGGCCCGCTCGTCGAATCCAAACCCGGAAAGAACGACGTCCCGCTGCTCCCGGTCCAGAAAAACGACAAGGAACTGCCAGGATACGGGATTCCCCAGTTCCGCGGCATGCAGCCGGCCTCCACGACACCCGCCGCCCCGACCCGGGTCCCGACGACCCCCACCCCGCCGCCAAAAAAGGGATTTTTTGACAAGCTGCTCAAGCGCTGAGCGACCAGACACCATCCCCCATGCGCCCGATCACCCTGCTGCTGTCCCTGCTCCTGCTCGCGTCCCTCGCCGGCTCGTGGGCCTACGCCACCTACCAGCGCCACCTCATCGGCATGAAAATGGCCGATCGCGGGCTGCTCCCCGGATCGACCGACGACACCACCTCCGAAGCCCCCGACCCCGACGGCGGCGAGCCGGATGACGTCACCCTGATCAAGAAGAACCTCGCCTTCTTCAAGGAACAGGTCGAACTGCTCCGCAAAGAGAACGAAAACCTCAGCAGCTCGGTCCGAAAACTGTCCGAACAACTCGCCTCCGGCGGAGACGGCCCCGAAGGCCAGAGCGCCGGCTTCAGTCCGGAATCACTCGTCCGCGAAGTCGAGTTGATCCGGGAATTGAAATTCGACCCCGCCCCGAAATTCGTCCGCGTCCCGGTCACCGAACTGGAAGCCAAAATCCGCACTTCCCTGCGCGCGCGCCTCTCCGACGAACAGGCCGCCGCCCAGGCGCGCAGCGCGCGCGCCCTCGGGCTGGTCACCGAGGAATTCGATTTCATCGACGCCCTGACCGGCCTGATTCTCGAGCAGGCCGGCGGACATTTCGAACCGAGCACCAATGAATTGTTCATCGACGAAGCCTCGGACTTTGAAAAACGCCCGGACCTCAAGGGCAAGCTGGTCAAGGAAATTGCCTTCGCCCTGCTCCAGCAACACCATCCGGGAGTCGGCGCGGACGTCGTGCACACGCTCAACAACGACCAGACCGCGGCGGCCCGCGCCTTCGTGCTCGGCGACGCCGTGGCCACCAAGATTCACTACGGCGTGGTCGACGCCCTCAACAACGACTTCAGCCGCTCCCAGCCACCGGTCACCCCGACCGCCTATTCGGCCGCGCCGCTCTACCTGCGCCAGGTCTTCCTCTTCCCCTACATGATGGGCAGCAGCTTCGCCCAGGAGTTGTCGCAGGACGGCGGCCCGAAGTCACTTGACCGGATTTATGACCGTGTGCCCGCCTCGACGGCGGAGGTCCTGCATCCGGAGCTGTACAAGGCATCGCCGTTCTTCCTGCCGGCGGTGGTGACCTATGATGAGGTGGTGGTGCGTGAAGCGGCGCCGTACGCCGACAATGTGCTCGTCGAATTTTCGATGTATCTGCTGTTCAAGGCGCGACTGGCCGAGGGCGACGCCTTCGAGGCGGCCCAGGGGTGGCTCGGCGACCGCTACCTGTGCTACCCGGGCAGCGCGGGACCGGGCGGCGACCACGTCCACTGGCGCACGCTCTGGCAGACGGAAAAAGACGCCGCCGAATTCCTCAAGGCCGCCCAGACGATCTGGCTCCACCGCTACGCCATCCCGTGGAACGCCCGCTACGAACAACCCGACGGCTCGACCGTCGTCGACGACCCTGCGCGCCAGATCCGCCTGCGCCTCGGCGCGGACAAAAAAAGTGTGGTCCTCATTGATTCGCCGGACGCCGCCTGGGCCGACGCGATGGAGGCTGCCCTGGTCGCGAAATAGCCCATTTCTCCCATGACCGCCCGTCTCGTCCGTTATGAAGGCCATGTACAGGGAGTCGGCTTCCGCTACTCGGTCAAAACCATCGCCCGCGGGTTCGATGTTGTCGGCACCGTGCGCAACCTGCCCGACGGCCGCGTCGAACTGACCGCCGCCGCCCACGAACCGGAGGAACTCGAGGCGTTCCTTGAGGAAATCGCCGTGCACAGCGCGCTTGCCCACCACATCCGGAAGGTCGAGTCGCAACCGCTCGATGACCCGTCCGGCCTGCGCGGGTTCGAGATCCTTTCCTGAACGGACGGCGCCACTCCGCCACGGCACCGGGAAAGCCGGCGGTCAGTCCGCCGGGCGGGAGGATCCGCCGCGGACCGGTCGCTCAGGTCCCGCTCACGCCTTGGTATAGACCTCGGCGCCGGACTCGACGAATTCCCGGGATTTCTCGTCCATCCCGCGCCGCAGCGCCTCCTCCTCGGAAACCGCCTGCTCGGCGGCGTACCGGCGGACGTCTTCGGTGATTTTCATCGAGCAGAAATGCGGCCCGCACATCGAGCAGAAGTGGGCCGTCTTGGCGCCTTCCTGGGGCAGGGTTTCGTCGTGGTAGGCGCGGGCGGTGACCGGATCCAGAGACAGGTTGAACTGGTCCTGCCAGCGGAATTCAAAGCGCGCCTTGCTCAGCGCGTTGTCGCGGTACTGGGCACCGGGGTGGCCTTTGGCAAGATCGGCGGCGTGGGCGGCGATCTTGTAGGCGATGACGCCGTCTTTGACGTCCTTCTTGTTCGGCAGTCCGAGGTGTTCCTTCGGTGTCACATAACAGAGCATGGCGCAGCCGTACCAGCCGATCATCGCGGCGCCGATGCCGGAGGTGATGTGGTCGTAGCCCGGGGCGATGTCGGTGGTCAACGGGCCGAGGGTGTAGAAAGGCGCCTCACCGCACACTTCCAGCTGACGCTCCATGT
>JALRGF010000110.1 GCA_023253495.1 Verrucomicrobiales bacterium | reverse complement strand
GGATTTCGTCTGCACGTTTCCCGGTCATGCCATGATCATGAACGGGAAAATTCAGGTCAGCGCGGCGCCGGCGGGCGGGCTGCGGGAGCTGACGTGCATGATTTACCGGGGGAACTGGGACCGCCTGCCGGATTTCCTCGCACTGCCGCCAGAGAACAAGGTGGCCACCGACGAAGTGAACAACGGCCTGATCAGCCTCGGGGTGACCGGAATGAGCGACCACTTCGGGCTCGTCTTCAACGGGCTGCTGGAGGTGCCGACGGCCGGCGAGTACACGTTCCATCTCGGGTCGGACGACGGCTCGCGGCTGGTCATCGACGATCGCGAGATCATCCGGCATGACGGGATTCATGCGTATTCCGAGCAGACGCAGAAAGTCGCTCTGGAGGCCGGGCGGCGGCGGGTGCGGGTCGAATATTTCGAGCAGGCCGGCGAGCAGAGCCTGACGCTGGCGTGGAGCGGTCCCGGGTTCGCCCGCACCTGGCTGTCGCAGGAGCAGCAATCGCCCGGGGAGGAATTTCCGCAGATGGTGCTGGCGGCGGCTGGCGGGCGGTCGGTGGTGTACCGCGGGTTTCTGGCGCCCCATGGCGGGAGCCGCCGCCTGATTGCGGTGGGCACGCCGGAGCAGCTGAATTACGCCTTTGACCAGGACCAGTTGCGCCTGGCCCTGCTGTGGAAAGGCGCGTTTCTGGACGCCGGACAGCACTGGAGCGGCCGGGGCGCCGGGGATGTGGCCCCGCTGGGGTTTGCGGTGGTCGAGCGGCCGGCGGGCGAGGAATTCGCGGTGCTGGCGGAGGCTGGCGAATCGTGGCCGGTGGCCGATGAAAACGGACGGGCGCGGCACGCGCGCTTCCGCGGGTACCGGCTGGATGCGTCGGGCGCGCCGACGTTCCGGTACGGACTGGGCGCGGTCTCCATTGAGGACGCGGTGCGTCCGGCCGGTCGCCTCGCCGAGGCGACTGACGCTTTGGTGCGCACGATCCAGCTGCGGGCGGACGAGCCGGTGGACGGCCTGCATTTCCGTCTGGCTGCCGGGGTGCCGGCCGAGGCTGGTCCCGCCGAGCCCGGGGCGGATGGTGTCTGGCGGCTTGGCGGCTCGCTGACGGTGGCGGTGGAGGGGGGTGGTCCACCGGTGGTGCGGGACGGCCAGCTGGTGGTGCCGGTGGTTTTTGCGGACGGCCGGGCCCGCCTGGTCCTGACCTACCGCTGGCTCTGATTTTTTCCGTGTCCGTTGATTTCCGCACCCGAACCGCCCGCCATTTCATGATGATGCCCCGCCTGACCTCCGGTTTTCTGGCTCTCGCCGTCTGCGCCACCGCTGCCGCGGATCCGGCGCGCGAGGAAAAATACTATCCCCTGACCACGCTGAAAATGCCCGAGGGCGCGGTCATCGAACCCGGGGGGATTGACCTCCTGCCCGGCCGGCGCCTCGCCGTCGGCACCCGCCGCGGCGAGGTCTGGATTGTCGAGGGCGCCTACGACCCGGATCCGGATCCGCAATGGTCGCTCTTCGCCAGCGGGCTCCACGAAATCCTCGGGCTGAGTGCCGCGGAGGACGGCAGCCTGACGGTGACGCATCGTCCGGGCATCGAGCGCCTGCGCGACACCGATGGCGACGGTCGTGCCGATGACTTCGAGACGCTGACCGACGGCTGGGGCATCAAGGGCGATTACCACGAATACGCGTTTGGCTCGCCGCCGGACCGCGAGGGGAATATCTGGGTGGTGCTGTGCCTGACCGGCTCGTTCTCGTCGGATGTGCCGTTCCGCGGCTGGTGCCTGCGGGTCACTCCGCAGGGAGAGATCATTCCGACCGGTTCCGGGGTGCGCAGTCCGGGAGGGATCGGG
This sequence comes from Verrucomicrobiales bacterium, assembly GCA_023253495.1. Classification (GTDB taxonomy): domain Bacteria; phylum Verrucomicrobiota; class Verrucomicrobiia; order Verrucomicrobiales; family V1-33; genus CAJBME01. The sequence goes on along the minus strand of JALRGF010000110.1, from coordinate 4,400 downwards.
CCGAATGCGGCGGGCGACATGTTTTACACCGACAACCAGGGGCCGTGGAACGGGTCGAGTTCGTTGAAATGGCTCAAACCGGGGGGATTTGCCGGCCATCCGGACGGCAACCGCTGGTTTGCGCTGGCGCCCAATCTCGGTGAGGCGCCACCTGCCCCGAACTCGAACAGCCGGATGGTGATCGAGCGCCAGCGGGTGCCCCAGCTGGTCCCGCCGGCGGTGATCCTGCCGCACGGCCGCCTCGGGGCGTCCTCCAGCGGCATTGCCGCCGACCTCAGCGGCGGAAAATTCGGGCCGTTTGCCGGGCAGCTCTTTGTCGGCGACCAGTGTTATTCCAACGTGGTGCGGGTTTTTCAGGAAAAAGTCAACGGCGTCTACCAGGGCGCCGCGATCATGTTCCGCGAGGGGTTCAAAAGCGGGTGTGTGCCGCTGCGGATGGATCCGGATGGCGTCATGATCTACGGCGGCACGGCGCGCGGGTGGGGGTCGCGCGGCGGCCAGGACTTCTCCCTGGAACGCGTGACGTGGAGCGGCGAAGTGCCATTTGAAATCCATGAGATGCGCGCCCGTCCCGATGGCTTCGAATTCACCTTCACCCGGCCGGCCGATGCGTCCTCGCTGGCCGATCCGGCCCACTGGAAGGCGCAGGCATGGACGTACATTTACCAAGCCGACTACGGCAGCCCGGAAGTCGACGAGTACGCCCCGGCCATCACCGGCATCGAGGTGGCGGCGGACGGACGGTCGGCCCGCGTGCGCGTGGACAAGCTGACCCGCGGCCACGTGCACCATTTCGCGCTGCCCGGCGTGCGCAGCGCGGACGGCGAGCCGCTGCTCCACGAAAGTGCCTACTACACCCTGAACGAAATCCCGGCGGAGTAGGCGGCCGCACCGTGTTCACGCCGGCGCCGGCCACGGCGGTCCGTGAACCGCGGGCCGTTGCGGAAGGGTCTTCCCGGGCCGGCGTCTCCGTCTTCACCGTGCCGCGAGCCGTCAAGGCGCCGCATCCGGGACCGGGGTGGTGGTTTCCCGTCGGACGGACCGGACCGCCCGCGTCATTTCCATGGTTCCGGACTCATGCGCGCTCTTCCACGTGCCGGTCAGGCGGTTTCCCCGGAGCGTCAGGTCGTATTCGTACCGCCCGCCGGCCCACGCCGGCAGCGTCCAGACGCCGGCCGATCGGAATCCGCCGTCCGCACCGCGCCGGAGCGTCTGGCGCGTCGGAAAAGCACCGGAAAAAATCCCCCAGGTCGCATGGTAGGAAAATGTCGCCTCCTCCCCGGAGCCGCCCGGCTCCACGGTAATCACGCACCGCAGGCGGCCGGAATGACCGGTGCCCGTACTCGTCCAGGTCCCGGTCCACGCACCCTCGGGAGTCGCAGCCGCCGCCGCCCGCGCGCCAGCCACCGGGGGAACGGCCAACCCGCGCTTCCACTCGCGCTCATATCCCGCACATCCGGCAAGGACCAGCGCGGCCGCCGCCACCACTGGCGCCCGGCCAGCCCAACGGACCGTCCGAGCGGCCGTGGCCGCGACGAACGACGGAATTTCGCAAATGCGTTTCATTGGTTGCCGTGAATTCGATTTCAGTATAGAGCGCAGTTCGCTTCGGCAACGCCGGAGAGAACCCCCGGCCCGGGCCCGCCCCGCCGCCGCCATCCACAACCACACCACCACTCACCACCATGAGCAAAGTCATTCCCGTGATCAGTTCCGGCATCGCCGGCCCCCTCGGCGTTCTCCACCTGCCCCGCCTCTGGCAAAAAGCGTCCCTCGGCGCGGCCGGGAAACTGCATGACGACTACCCCGCCATCGGCGCCGGCTACGACCAGATGGTCCTCGACGGCCTCGGCATCTCCAAGGACGCCTTCTCGGCTTTCATCGCCTCGAAAAAACCGACCTACCCGGAACTCGAAGCCTGGGTGCTCGATCAGAAAGGCGGCAAACTCGATCAGGCCGCCGTCGACAAACTGAACAGCGCCATCGCCAACTACCACCACAGCGAGGCCACCCGCAAAGCGATCCTCGGCGCCAGCAACATCAAGGACGAAGGCAAAATCCTCGATGCCGTCAATCTGAACAACCTCGACGACTGGCATTCCTTCCACAAGGAAGTCATCCTCGGCTGATCAGCGGCAGGCCGGGTCGCGCCCACCCCCCGCGTGGCCTCCGCCCCCTGCTTTCCCTCAACGCCCGGATTCCTGACGGAATCCGGGCGTTTTTTTGCCCCGCGCCACCCCGAAAATCCAAAGAATCCCCAACCGGCAGTTGACACCGCGCCAGCTGCGTTTACCCATCCTGCCCGCCCGGAGAGCCTTCCCCGGTCGGCCTTTTCCGGCACCCATAGCTCAACGGATTAGAGCATCTGACTACGGATCAGAAGGTTTCAGGTTCGAATCCTGATGGGTGCGCTCCTCCTTTTTTAAGGAGTGGCAGCGCACACGAATGAGGGCTGATTATGGTCGCTGGGCACTTGCTGTGCACTTCTTTGGTTCTCGAACGCTGCTGTCGAAGCTGCTGAGAGGGGAGTGGAGCTTGGCGGATGCGGAACTGCTAAACTGAAACGTTTTAGTAATCAGTTGCATATCCCATTCATTCTACTAATCTGAATCAAATTAGTAGAAAATTGACAAGAAGCCGATGCGTATCCCGCAAACACCGCCCCAACTGAACGTTCTGATGGCCGAAGTAAAGCCGCCGGAGCGAATGATGCGCTTATTTTCGTTGATGAAGGAGGCGAAGACTCAACGGCATTACTTGCATTGGGACAAGCTGCGCCGTTACTCACCGCCAGACGGGATGAACCACCGGGAGTGGTGGCTGGTGCAGAAGCTTTCCCGGATGGATGCGCTGAAGCCAATCCCGCTGAAGGACACGGCACAGGGGACGTTCCAGTTCGCCGTGACGGAGCTGGTGATGGAGGAACTACACCAGATCGATCTCGGCGCGGGGGGGCTGGTGAGCATCCCGGAGCCCATCACCAACCCGCAGACGCGCGACCGGTATCTAGTGAGTTCGCTGATGGAGGAGGCAATCACTTCCAGCCAGCTCGAGGGCGCGGTGACGACGCGGGAGGTGGCGAAGGAGATGATCCGTTCAGGCCGCAAGCCGCGCGACAACAGTGAGCAGATGATCCTGAACAACTACGTGACTATGCAGCGCATCCGGGAACTGAAAGCATCGGCGCTGTCGCCAGAGCTGGTGTTCCTGATTCACCGGCTGGTGACGGAGAAGACGCTGGATGATCCGACCGCGGCGGGGCGCTTTCGCCGGGCGGATGAGAAGCGTGTTGTCGGTGATGACTTTGGCCAAGTGTTTCACGATCCGCCGCCCGCGGAGGAATTGGGCGCGCGAATGGCGACGATGTGCGCTTTCGCCAATGGCGAAACGCCCAGCTATTTCGTGCATCCGGCAGTGCGGGCGATCATCTTGCACTTCTGGCTGGCTTACGATCACCCCTTCGTGGACGGCAATGGGCGCACCGCGCGGGCGCTGTTTTACTGGGCCATGCTGCACAGCGGCTACTGGCTCTTCGAGTTCATCTCGGTCTCCAACATTCTGCGCAAAGCGCCGGGGAAGTATGGTCGGTCATTTCTCTACACGGAGACGGACGACAACGACCTGACGTATTTCATCATTGCTCAGACGCAGGTGATCCGCCGGGCCATTCGTGAGCTGCATACTTACATCGAGCGCAAAACGGCTGAACTGAAGGATGTGGAATCGCACATGCGGGCGCTGGATTTGTTCAATCATCGACAGGTGGAAATCATCCGCAACGCCCTCAAACATCCGGGCCAGCGCTACACCTTCGCCAGCCATCAAAGGAGCCACAATGTGGTGTATCAAACCGCCCGGACCGACCTGCTTGATCTCGGCGAGCGCGGAGTGCTGGAGAAGCGCAAGAAGGGCAAGCAAATGGTCTTTGTCGCACCTGCGGACTTGTCGGAACGCCTGCTTAAGCTGGAGAAGGAGGCGGGTGCATGAGGCTCAACGAATCCATGTAAGCCCGTCAGCAACCGCGTCTGGTGAGGCGCGAGGAGGTCGGGGATACTGGCGGGCATGAAGAGATACACTGAACGGGAACGGAGACAGTTGTTAGACGAGTACAAGGACTGGAAGGGGAACACGGCGGATTTTTGCCGGAAACGCAGGGTGGGTGCTGGGAGTCGGTCGCTGTGGCGGCGGCGCTGTGGGGCGGTGTCGAAAGGATCGAATGAGGATGCCGCCTGCTCGACGAAGCCGTGCTCGGCCAGCTTGCGCTCATCCAGGAGTCGCGCGCGGATGTGCTGCTGGCGGACGAGTCGGCGGTCACGACGACCCTTTCGCACGCGCGCGAGCGCCTGGAACCGCACCTGGTCGCGGGCGCGTCCCTGTCGACGTGGCTCGATGCCGCCCAT
>JALRGF010000089.1 GCA_023253495.1 Verrucomicrobiales bacterium | reverse complement strand
CATTTCCGGAAGGATCGTCCAGACACCCGCACGAAGGAGCCTCCTCCTCATGGGCGGCACAGCAGCAGGCGTTCACAACACACACCGCGGACACCGCAGCCGTCGCGTCGCCCGGCCCGGGGCGGCACACGCCCGCTCCGGAACCGACCGCCTGCATAAGCAGGCAGACGACCAGGAGGAGCCAGACATGCAGGGTCATCGAAGTTTTTGATACACCAATCTGGGAGCGTTGTCACCCGCCGTGTCTGTCTGGAAATCCGCCGTGCGCCACCCGGCGGCCCACCGACTCATGTCGGGGCGCGCCCGGACTCCCGCAGGACCGCGGCCAGCCAGGCGCATTCCTCGCGCCACGGTGATTCCGCCTGCATTTCCGCCAGCGTCATCGGCAGCCGCGCCGACCAGTTGTGGTCAGCGGCCACCCCGGGCACGTTGAAGCGGATTTCCGCGCCGAAAAGGTCGGGCAGAGTGAAGGCGGCGAACCGCGACCGGCTGTGGAACAACGCGGCCAGCAGCGCCCGGCGGATGCCGTCATCCAATGGCGGGTACGGACCCAGCTCGGGATGCAGCCAGCCGAACTGGCAGAGGAACTTGAGCTGCCGCGCCGCCGCCTCGCGGGTCGCCTCATCCTCCGCTTCCACCTCGCCGCGCAACCGCTCCCACAACGTGCGCAGCGGCTCGTGATCATGGGTGCCGAACGTGGCGAAGGAACACTCCGGATACGCCGCCCCCTGCACCGCGTGACCGTGCCCGTCATCCTCCCACTGGCAGATCCGGAAACCGGGAATGTCCAGCGACGCCAGATGCGGCCGCACATACTCCGGCACCGTGCCCAGATCCTCGGCCACCACCTCCGCACCCGGCGCCGCCTCCAGAACCAGGCGCAGCAACCGGTCGCCCTGCCCCAGGTTGGCCGCGCGATTTTCGGCGGTCGCGTCGTCATGCCGCAGAAACTGCGGACGCCTCCCACCGCACCGCGCCGCCGCCTCCTCCCCGCTCAACGGAAGAAAATCATCATTGGCCACCGGCCGCCACGGGAACCCGTAGATCCGGTAAAATCCGAGTACATGGTCGATGCGGAAAATCGAAAAAACCGCCGTCAGCTTGCGCAACCGGCGGCCCCACCACCGGAAGCCGCCCGCCGCCATGCGGTCCCAGTCGTACAGCGGAATCCCCCAGTTCTGCCCCCATTTCCGCACAAACGGATCGTCCTTGAAATACCGTTCGGGCGGAGCGCCCCCGCACCAGTCGAGATCAAATTCCTCCGGATGAAAAAAAACATCGGCACTGCACCAGCTGACGCCGAAGGGCACATCCCCCATCATCGCCACGCCGCGCGCGGCCGCATGCGCCCGCACCGCCTCCCACTGCCCGGCACACAACCACTGGGCATAAGCCACCCGTGACAATTCCTGCTCGACCGCCTCCGGCCGGGCCGCCCGCTCGGCCTCCAGCCAGGCCCACGCTTTTTCCGCAGTATTGAACTCCTCCGGCCAGTTCGGCCAGTCCTCGCCGCCGGCCCGCTCCATCAACACGCTGAACAGACAGAATTCATCCAGCCACTCCGCCTCCGCCACCCGGAATGCCGCCAGTGCCGCCCGCCGGTCGTCCAGCCCGTCACCGGCCATCCGCCCCCCCACCAGCCGCCCGTGCGCCAGGTCCAGCAACTCCGATTTCAACGCCCGCACCGCCGGATAATCCACCACCTCCCCCGGCCACGACGCCACCCGGTGCCGCGCGCACACCCCGGTGAACTCCTCCGGCGCCAGCTCCGGCACCGCCGCCGGCGACACATCCAGGGTCAGCGGCTCCAGCGCCACCGAGCTGATCGCGTTGTACGGACTGTTGTCGCGACCGGTCGCATTGATCGGAAGAAACTGCACAAACCCCAGACCCGTCTCCGCCGCCCAGTCAATCAACCCGCGCACCGCCTCCGTGTCCCCGATGCCGAGGTCCTCCCCCGTGCGCAACGCAAACACCGGACACAACACACCCGCCCTTCGGGCCGCGGAAAGCGTCTCGCTCATCATACCCCTGTGCCGCAAATCCCGTGCCGCGCAACCTCGCGGAACGTCACAGCGTCATCCGGAACTGATGCCAACCGACCACCTTCAATGCCCTGCCAACAAGGCCCGCCACCCGCGATGGAACCGCCCCGAGACAGGCACTCACGAGATCCAGCAACTGCACGGTCCGCCGTATAATCCGCGGCGCGGCTCGTTCATTTTCCAGGCATTCCGCAAAAAGAATGTTTTCGATATTGGTAATCCGGTCCCATCGCCCTCCGGATGGCTGCCGTCCCGGTTCGTGACAAAGCATGGGACCGCTTCGCCGGATTCTCGCCCACGCATAGCGGAGCAGAGCCGTTCCGGGATTTCCGGCAACCGCCGCCCTCAAAAAGGATTCCGCAAGCGACCGATCCGCAAGCCGCAGCACTGTCGCCAGCAGCATTTCCGGCTCGCCATGCGAAAACTCCTTCACCAGCCCCTCACTCAACAGGCAAGGGTCTGGCGGTTTGGTTGCCATCAAGGCACCGAGAAATGCATGCTTCCTCCCTCCCGCCAACCCGGCCACCTCTGGTCCGGCAACGTGCCATTCCCGTGGACCTTCCGGGAGCTTCCCCTGCAGACAGGAAACAGCGCGGGCAAGGATCCTCGGGTGACACATGTCCGCGTGGGATACGGTGGGCACCGAGATCACCATTCTGATGTTGTCCTGCTCGTGCCAGAGAAAACGGTGTCCTATCGGAAACGCGAGCCCCGGTATCTGCGCCCGACACAGGAGAATGGCGTCGGGAATGGCGTCGGGATCAGCGGCGGCCAGCGCCTTGTCGAGCTGGCCGCTGCGGTAAGCCTTCATGCGATGCAAGGGTGCCGCATCCACCATCAGCACCAGTTCGGGACACCACGGTGTGCCGGCAAGCAGGCGCCCCACCAACCACGCAATCGAACCGGCAGCGGAAAAACCAAAAAGGATGCGCGGCGCCCCGAATGCCCCGCTGCGGATAAAATCGGCGATATTCACGGCACAGCGAACCCACGCGTGGTCATGAAGAATTGTTTTGCGTGAAAGCAGGAAATCGGCGGCCCACACCTCGTGGTCGTTGAACAGCCCTGCCGATAAAAATGGCAGGACCTGCGCCGTACCGCCCCAGCCGGGCATCGCCAGAGCAATCCCCCGGGAGGGCGATGAGGCTCCGCGGACGTGTCGCAGCCGCACATCTCGATTCGCCGAAAAAATGGTCGGTCTCGCCGGCGCGCCCACCACCAGACCGTCTCTCACTTCCTCCCCCTGCGGCGCGAGGCAGACGCGCTGCGACGCTGCCTTATGGTCGGAATCCAGTGCGCGCCGCAATCCGCGAAGGGTCGGGTCGGCCAGAAAATGATCGAGGGGGAACTCCCGTTGGAACTCCCGCGTGAAAGCCGCCGCAAGCTCGACAAGGGAGAGTGAATCGCCCCCCCGTTCAAAAAAATCAGCCTTGGCATCGCCGGCGTTACCTCCCAGAACATTGTTCCAGCAGCAGCGAAGCCGTGCGGCAACCGGCTCTTCCCCGATCGGCGCTCCCGGGTCATTGGACGCCGGGACGGCCATGGCTCGGGCGGTGAGCGCGGCATAGTCCACTTTGCCCCCGGGAAGACGGGGGAACGTTTTCATCTGCTCAACGGTCCTGGGAATCATGCACCGCGGCAGTCGCTCAGCAAGCCAGACGCGGGGAGCAGCCGGCGTGGTCAACTGTCCGGGCACAAGAATAAATCCGTAGAGAGCCACCCGGCCTTCTTCCTGTCCCGGAACCACCGCAGCATCCTCCACCTCCGGCATCGCGCGGAGGGTTTCCTCGATTTCGGTGAGAAAAACCCGGTTGCCGTTCACCTTGACCATGCGATCGCTCCGGCCGAGCAACTGCAGTTGTCCATCATCGGAACGGCGCACGATATCGCGCGTGCGGAAAAGGCGTTTCGAACCGTCATCCGATGATGCCGGAAAGCGGGAGGCGTCCAGCCGGCCTTGGCACAGGTCTCCCGGCGGATGGAAGGGGGAGCGTATCAGCAATTCACCGGTCTCCTCACCATCCTGCCCTCCGGTCCCGTCGGCATCCTCCAGGGGGAGGATGGCATATTCCCAGAGCGGGTAGATTCGGCCAATGGGTGCCGACACCGCGTGCCCCTCCCTTCTTTCCCCGCGACTCCACACAAAAAGCCCGCTCTCCGTGCTGCCATACACGTTCTGGATGAAACAGGCGGGGCTGAGGACTTCCTCGGCCAGAGCAACATCAGCTGCCAGCAGGGGCTCGCCGGAAAATCGGACCGCCCGCAACGAGCGCAAGGCATGCCGGGCCTCCGGAAGCCGGGCCACGGAACGGAAAACCGAGGGGACAAACCGCGCGTTTCCGGCGTTCTGGATGTCGATGGCCCTGACCAACCCGGGAACCCCATCCCTGGCGAGATCGACAAGGCAAATGGCACTGCCACCCAGAAGGAAGGACAGGGCATGATGTACGAATCCGAAAGTGCCATGGGATCCCGCAATGACGACTCTGTCATCACTCGAAATGCGGAAGGCAACCATTGAGGCCCGGACCTTCGCGAGCATGGTGACCGTCGAATACACCACGAGCTTCGGTGGGCCGGTCGATCCGGACGTCGGAAAGATGGCGAGAGGGGCATGCGCATCGAGGGGAAAGGCGGTGGCCATCGGGCTGCCGACCACCTCATCAGACCGTATTTTCCGAAGATGCGGTGCCGCCTCCAGACTCCGTATTGTGCCGTCGTCGCACAGGACCACACCGGCGCCCGCGTCACCAATCAGCTGCAGCAGCCGGTTCGGAGGGTTGCCCGCGTCGAGAAGCAGAAAGGGACGCCCCGCGATGGCGCAGGCGAACCATGCTGCGATGGCATCCGGGCCGCAGCTGAGCAGGAGGGCAACCGGCCCATGGTCTGCGCAATGCCGCAGGCGCTCGCCCAGCACGGTGGCGCGATGCATGAGTGCGCCGAAGGTCGTGGTGGTGGTTCCGGTGATGACCGCAGGTCGATCAGGATGAAGGTCCGCCAAACGTTTCAGGGTTACCGGCAAAGGCTCCTCCAGGCTTTCCGGGTCCGGAGCCTGGAACGGAGACCGGTGCCAGAAGAGCCCGTCAGGCATCGGAATCAAGGGGGATGGATGACTGCCAGGCGGGGAGTTGCCGCAAGTGGAACGGGAAGACTTCGACCTGATGCTTCAGAAAGCTTTCACTGGTGACGAGTTTTGGACGGAGAGGCCCGTCACCAGCGATGAAGCCGAGAGTTCCGTTCTGCACCCGGATTGCCCCCCCCGGAAACGGGCGGAACGAGAGCATTCCGTGATGGGGGACCTGCCGGAGTAAAACGACCTCCTGCCCTTCGGTGAGTCGGGACAGCGCCGCAAACCAGGTGCGTTCGGCTGCCTCGTATCGTGCCATCCGTGCCTGCGCTTCAGCCGCTCCGCATCGGCGCCCGAGAAACCGCTCCACCATGGCATGAGATTTCGGTTCCAGTGATTCCCCGGCATCACACGGGGGTGGGACTGCGGAAGGTGTCGATGGGGGCAGTTCCGACTGAACCAGAACGCGGACGGTGCCTGCTGCGCCAAGATGAAGGATCATCATGCGCAGTTCGCGAACGTAGTTTTCCGTTCTCTCCAACGGAATGTCATTAACCCATTCCGCCACTCCGTTGTTGATGACGATGTGGAACTCAACACCAGGTTCATAGATGCCAGCAACCGCAGCCCGCAACCTGCCTATTTGATGCAGGAGCATCAACTCCGTGTGATCAGGAGAATAAATGAGATTGCCATCCGGACCGAATGGGGAGGCCCGATATCCGCCATTGAACAGGAGGTAGAGAGGAATCGGCTGGCGCCGTTCCGTGTGCCGTCGGAGCCGCTGCAGCGCCATCGGAAGCGTCTCAGCGATTCGCGCTTTCCCCTGGCTGTTGAATGGGCGACTGGTCAGCAGGTGCAGTATCTGGCTCGCCGCCTCAGCCGCTTCAGCGCGTGCCCGAGGCACCCTTGAAGCGCCGGCGTCCGCCCAGACGGCCCTGGCGGCATCCGCGATTGCGTCGAGATGATCGAGCAGCCGGCTGGCCGTGGCTTTGTCGGGAAAACGGACGGCGTCGGATCGGGCGGGGGCCGCGGCTGACGGGAGGAACAACTTCATTTCGCTCATATTTCGTCATACAAAAAGAGGGTGATATGGGGGAGTGTGAAGGAAAGCTAAGTGTCATGCCGCAAAGCGGCAAATCATTCATTCCACGCTCCGCCGCCTCATTCCCGCCTTGGGATACCCAACCCCTCGTTGCTTTCCTCACCGATGTCCCCGCCTGATTTCCGTTGCCCGATCATCATTCCGGCCCGCTATGCTTCCACCCGGTTTCCCGGCAAACCGCTGCACCGGATGGCCGGCAAGCCGCTGGTCCAGCACGTCTGGGAGCGGTGCTGCCGGGCCGCCCTGGCCTCCGCCGTGGTGATCGCCACTGATGACGACCGGATTGCCGAAGCGGCCCGCGGGTTCGGGGCCGAAGTGGCGATGACGCGGGCCGACCACCCGAGCGGCACCGACCGCCTCGCCGAGGTGGCGGCCGCACGGCCGGAAGCCACGCATTTTCTCAATGTCCAGGGCGACGAACCGCTGATCAATCCGGCCCTGCTTGACTCGATGATGGCCGCGCTGCGCGACACCCCGGGGCTGCCCATGATCACGGCGGCCAGTCCGCTCGCCGAGGGCCCGGAAATCGACAACCCGAACATCGTCAAAGTAGTGCTCACCACCAACGGTGACGCCCTGTACTTTTCCCGCAGCCGCATCCCGTTCCCCCGCAACCCGCCCGCCCTGCCCTGCCACCGCCACCTCGGCGTCTACGGCTACTCGCGCGAATTCCTCCTTCGCTTCGTCGCCTGGCCGCCGTCGCCGCTGGAACGCACCGAGTCCCTCGAACAGCTGCGCGCCCTCGAAAACGGCGCCCGCCTGCGCGTGGTCCTCACCACCGATGAATCTCCGGGCGTCGACACCCCGGAGCAGGCCCGCGCCGTCGAGGCCCTGCTTTCGCGCCCCCCGCACTGAGCGGCCGCGGAAAAAGACGCGGCGGGCGGTCATCCCGCCGCCCTCCGCCCCTCAACGGCCGGGAATCAGGCGGCCCTCGTTCCCCTGCTGCAGCGTGCTCGGTCCGACGATCACCCGCAGCTCGTGGCGCGGGGCCACCGGGTTGTTCGGCTGGTAGGTGAATACGGCCGAGGACTTGGTGCGCAGGGTGGGCGTGAGCGCGTGCACCACCACCTCCAGGCTGCGTTCGGCCGCCGGCACCTCGTCCACCGGCTCCACCTCGAGCACCAGCGGCGTCACCCCGCGGCGCAAGCCGCCCTGAACCACCTCGGTCGTCGCCCGCCCGCTGATCACATCGCTGTGAAACTCCCCGAGGCGGAGCCGCGTCGTGTACCCGAAGGAGGCCACCCGGATCTGGGCCGCATAGTCCGGCACCGGGCAGGGGCGCGGCATCACCGGTGCCGCTCCGGTCAGCGCCAGCGGCGGCACACTCACGAACCCGAGGTCGCCGCGGGCCACCGCCGCCGATTCCGCCGGATGATCGCGGAAATTGAAGTACCGGCTGGTAAAAAACCGCCAGCCCCCGGGTTCGTTGACAAAGTCGAGGACGAGCACGGCATCCGGAGGCCGCCGCGGGTCGTCGAGCTCGAAATCGATGCGCCCGTGGTACACCAGGCGCGCCTGGACGCCGAGCCCCTGGCTCCCGACGAGGCGCAGGCCGCGGATTTCCGGCGGTGCCATGGCCAGTCCGAAGAGGGCGCGGGGCCACTCGCGTTTCTGGCTGACAATGGTGTTGCGCACCATCATCTGGCGCGCCCGGCTGGTCGTGCGTGACCACGCCGCCAGATCGCGCGTGGCCATCGCGCTTTTCCACGCGGCGTACAGGCGCTCGAGCTCGGTGGCCAGCGGCGGCGGGACCGGCGCCGGCACCGCCGCGGGGGCCGTCGCGGCCAGCCCGCTCAGGATCACCAGGACACGAAGAAAATGGATCAGAAACGACATGAGAATCGATGCGGACCGGGCCCGCGAGAACCATCCTCCGGCCGGCCGACCGCCGCGCCAGCGGAAAGTGAAAATCGGTTGCCGGGCGCGGCGGGCTCTTTTACTTAATCGCTGCGTCGACCCCAATCGTCGGGACCCGGGCGCCGCCACTCCTGATGCCAGTGCCCCACCACCTCCCGGCGCGCCGGGACCCTATGGAAACGATTGACCGCAACCGTGCGTTGCTGTCCCAGGCGTCCGCTTACATCTACAAGGAGGCCGGCGGGCATGAGCTGGCCGCCTGGGTCTTCAAACCGCCCGGCCCCGCGACCGCCCCGCGCCCGGCCATCCTCTTTTTCTTCAGCAGCGCCTGGGACAGCGGGCTGGTCAGCCAGTTCGCCCCGCATTGCCTGCACTTCGCCCAGCGCGGCATGGTCGCCATCACTGTCGAATACCGCATTTCCAGCCTGCATGGCACCGGCCCGCTGGAAGCCATGGCCGACGCGCGCTCGGCGGTCCGCTGGGCCCGCCGCCATGCCGGCGAGCTGGGCATCGATCCGGGCCGCATCGTCGGCGCCGGCGGCTCCGCCGGTGCCCATGCCATCCTCACCGCCGCCATGCTGCGGGAAAAGGAATACGATTCCCCCTCGGATCCGTCCGACCAGTCCTGCGTGCCGGACGCCCTCATCCTCTTTGATCCGGTGGTCGATCTCGGTGACGCCCGGACCACCGGAAAGTTCGGCCCCGGACGCTTTCCCTCGCTGCCGGCCGCCCGTCAGGCCAGCCCGCTGCGCCGCGTCCGCTCGAAGCTGCCGCCGATGCTGCTGATGCACGGCACGGCCGACCGCCTGCTGCCCTTTGAGGCCACGCGCACATTCGCCCGCCGGATGGGCCGGTGGTTCCGGCGCAACGACTGCCGCCTCATCCCGTTCGAGGGATGCGGTCACAGCTTCTTCAATTTCAACGTCGACCCGAAGTGGTTCGAGGCCACCCTCACCCGGGCCGACCAGTTTCTGACCGAAAAAGGATTCCTGGAACCCTCCGCTCCGTCGGATCAGGAATGCCGCCTCTGACCAGGCGGAGCGTCCGCCGAGCATAAGGTGCGCCCCTGATTGCACGCTTGGATATCGGAAGCATTGTCAGCAATCGGCCGGATTTCGTCCTCCCCACCCGGCCCCCGTGTATCCCGAGCCAATCCCGAGCCACCATGAGCCAACCCACCATCACTGCCTACCTGAAAACCTACTGCGGCTGGAGCGAGGGCGTTCGCGCCGTGCTCCGCAAATACGATCTGCCGTACGAGGAAAAAGACATCATCAAAAACCCGGCTTTCCGCTGGGAAATGGAGCAGAAAAGCGGCCAGCCGCTCAGCCCCTGCGTCGTCGTCAACGGCCACATGCTCGCCGACATCAGCGGTGACGAGGTGGAAGCCTACCTGCTCACCCACCAACTGGTCGGCTCCACCGAGGCCACCACCAACGTACCGACCGACCGCGGCTGCAGCGACGAGCAGCACGCCGCCATGGCCGCCGGCCTCGTCGGGGGACCGGGCGGACAGGTCAAATTCATCCGCTAGCCGGCGGCCTCCCGGTGTCCGGAACGCCGCCCTTCTCAGACGATCGCCAGGACTCTCAGACGACCGCCAGGACTTTTTCGATGACGCGCGCCGCGGTCGGCAATTGTTCCTTTTCGACCGGCGGACTGTAAATGGCCGGGGCGTCGAGCGAGCAGACCCGCTGGACCGGTGCATCAAGATCATCAAAAGCCTTTTCCTGAATGAGCGCGGCAATCTGCGCGCTCACCGCGCAGAACGGCTTGTTTTCATCGACGAGCACCACGCGGTTGGTTTTGGCCACCGTGTCGAGAATGGCGTCCTCATCGAGCGGGCGGATCGAGCGCAGGTCGAGCACGTCGCACTCGATCCCGTGTTCGGCGGCGAGGATTTTCGCGGCTTCAAGGGCGGTCAGCACGGCGCGCCCATGGGCGATGAGGGACACGTCGCCGCCCTCGCGCTTCAGATCGGCCACGCCCAGCGGGATGACAAAGTCTCCCTCGGCCGGATCCGGCACCTCCCCCTCCAGCCCGTAGAGCAGCGTGTTTTCCATGAACATGACCGGGTCGTTGTCCCGGATCGCGGATTTCATCAGCCCCTTGGCATCCCGCGCCGTCGCCGGACACACCACCTTGAGCCCCGGGATGGTGGCCATGACGTTTTCCGGGGTGTGCGAATGGGTGGCGCCGACGTTGGTGCCACCGTTGGCCGGGCCGCGGACGACAATCGGACAGTGGATCAGGCCGCCCGACATGTAGCGAACCATGCCGGCATTGTTGGCAATCTGGTCCCAGGCCACGGTATAAAAACTCCAGAACATCAGCTCGCAGACCGGACGCAGACCAAGCATCGAAGCCCCCACCGCCATGCCTATGAAGCCGGC
>JALRGF010000047.1 GCA_023253495.1 Verrucomicrobiales bacterium | reverse complement strand
CCTGGTCGATCGGGTTCTGGGTGGCGAGCACAAGGAAGGGGTCAGGCAGCTTGTAGGTGGTGTCGCCGAGCGTCACCTGGCGTTCCTGCATGGCCTCCAGCAGGGCCGATTGCACCTTCGCCGGCGATCGGTTGACTTCGTCAGCAAGAATCAAGTTGGCAAAAATCGGTCCGAGCTTCGGGGTGAATTCACCCTCGCGCGGGTTGAAGATCAAGGTGCCGAGCAGGTCGGCCGGCAGCAGGTCCGGCGTGAACTGAAAACGTTTGAAATTGACGCTCAGCGTGCCGGCCAGCGCTTTGACCGCAAGAGTCTTGGCCAGTCCGGGCACCCCTTCGAGAAGCACATGGCCATTGGTCAGCAGGCCGATCAGAAGTTTTTCGACCAGATTGTCCTGGCCGACGACGACGCGGGCCATTTCCGCGCGGACTTTGGGAACCCAGGCACCTTGATCGGTGATGCGCTGGGCGAGTTCTGGGGTGGATCCGGACATGAAGGGCGACCCTAGGGGCACCGCGTGAAAAAAGCAAAATGTCTGCAGGGGATTCCCGCGGAGGCGCTGGGCCCGCGGGGAGGGACGGGGGAATCCCGCGGAGGCGCTGGGCCCGCGGTGAGGGACGGGGATTCCCGCGGAGGCGCTGGGCCCGCGGAGGTTTTTTTGGGTTTTGGCTCTGCGCCTCTGCGTCTCTGCGGGAACCCCTCTCGTCCCTGCGGGGAGTTTTCCGAGGTCCGCACAGTCGTGGTTGAGGGACGGCGGTGATCGCTTATGATGGAGGGATGAATGGTCGATTCCTGATGTGGCTGCCGGCGGTGGTGCTGGCGACGGCGTTGCCTGGGCGTGGCGGATTGGTTTTTGACCGGGAGGTGGCGAGCGAGACGGCGGCTCCCTCGGAGGAAACGCATGAATCGAAATTTCACTTCAAGAACACGGGGACGAAACCGGTGGCCATTTCCGAAGTGCAGTCGACCTGCGGTTGCCTCGGGGCGGCCACCGACAAGATGCTGTACCAGCCGGGGGAGAGCGGCACGTTGTCGGCGACGATCAAGCTGGGCACATTTGAGGGCGAGGTGATCAAGTCGATTTATCTGATTTCCGACGACGTGGAGGCGCCGAAGCGGCAGCTGCAGATGAAGATCACGATTCCGAAGCTGATGGAAGTTTCACCGGAGGTGACGACGTGGGCGGTGGGCGAGGAGGCGAAGCCGAAAAAGCTGACTATAAAAGTATTGCGAGACGAACCGATTGTGGTGACCTCGGTTTCCTCGACCCGTGATGCGTTCACGGCGGAGCTGGTGGAGTTGGAGAAGGGCCGGGCCTACGAAGTGATCATGACGCCGAAGACGACGGCCGAACCGACGCTGGGGGCCGTGAAGATCGAGACCGACTGCGAGTTGAGCCGCTATCGGAACCGCCTGGCGTTTTTCAACGTGGTGCGGCCGCGGCGGGCGGCGGCGGCCGCGGTGCCGGCACCGGGAGCGGCGGCGGCCCCCGCGACCGCGCCGGCCAACGGAGGGACTCCGGCGCGATGAAGTCGCCGCTGGGGCAGGCGGCGGTGCTGGTGGCATTGAGTGCGGGGGCCGGCTGGGCGAGCTACCGGCTGCATCCGGAAGCACCGGCGTTGTATCTGCACCTCGATACCCGGGTGGCCGAGGGGGAACTGACGCTGGCGCAGGTGCGGGTGATGGAGGCGGCGGGCGGTGTGTTGTGGATTGATGCCCGGGCGCGTTCCGAATTTGAGAAGGGCCATGTGCCCGGAGCTATTCTGCTGAACGAGCAGGAATGGGAATCACTCATGTTCGAGGCGGTGGAAACGTTGTCGCGCAACGACAAGCCGATCATCATCTATTGTGACGCCCAGCGCTGTGACGCCAGCCACCGGCTCGCGGAAAAACTGCGCGACCTCGGCCAGTCCGAGATCCACGTGCTCGCCGGCGGCTGGAACGCCTGGCAATCGGGGCAGGGGAGGTAGCCATCTGCCGGCGGCGGCGCGGGGAATGGCCTCTCTTTCTTGCGCCGTCTGCCAAATCCGACACACTCATCGGCATGACCCCCTTTCGGCGATTTGTCCTGATCATCGTCTGCGGTCTTGGTGGCAGTCTGCCATGGGATGGGCGCGCCCAAGCGGCGGAAGCCGAGGAGTTCGCCCGAGTGGTGGCGGGATTCGATCAGCTGGAATGGCTGGCCGGTCTCGGTGAGAACGAAGAACCGCTCGACAACAACGATTGGCTGCCGTCTTACGAGGGCGCGCCGGCGCAGACAGTGGAATTGTCCAATCCGCATTTCGCCGCAGCCGATGCCCTCGGGCGGGTCTACGTCGCCGACAAAGCGTCGCACAGCGTGCTGCGGATTGATCCGGACGGGCGGGTGTTCACGCATGCCGGCACGCATGAGGCGGGCACCGGCATGGTGCCGTCGGCACCGGCGACGACGCAGGCGCTCGATTCGCCCAACGGGTTGTTTGTGAAGCCGGATGGCACGGTTTTTATTTACGACACGAACAATCACCGGGTCCGCCGGGTGGCCCCGGATGGCACCATGACCACCGTGCTCAACGACGCTTCTCCCAGCTACAGCAAAGTCGGTCGCGGCCTGTGGGTCAGCCCGGATGAACGGACGATTTATTTCGCCGACGGACGGGTGGTCAAGAAGGCGGTGGCCGGTGTGATCACGGTCGTGGCCAGCGGATTCAGCGAGCTGGGCAATCTGGATGTGCATCCGCTCAGCGGACTGGTGTACGTGACTGACCGGGCGACCGACGACGTGGCCCGCAGTGCGGTCTGGCGGCTGGAAGCGGACGGGCGGCGGACGCGGGTGGCCGGCAACGGGCAGCTGGCGGGGGGCGGCGATGGATTTCCGGCCACGGACACCTTCCTCGACCAGGTCCGGGGGATCGCCTTCACACCGGACGGCGGGTATTTCCTGTGCACCCACAAGGGCGGTGACATCTGGTACGTCGACACCGCCGGCATCATCCACCTCTTCATCCAGGGGCGCGGCACCGGCAACCGCAACGAAGCCAATGGCCAACGGCCGCCGATCGTGTCGACCGACGCCCTCAGCGAACCCCGTTCAGTGGCGCTCGCCCCGAATGGCGACCTGCTCATCGCCACCAATGACACCGGCTACATCCGCCGGGTGCGCAGCGCCGTCCGGCCGCCGGCTCCCGACTGGCTGCTGGTGGACATTCCGCGCCACGGGGCGCACCGGCTGCGGTGGGCGGGTGACCGCCGGCGGATTTATCTGGTCGAAAGGACCGGCGATCCGTCGGCCGGCCGTTGGGACGTGCTGGCGGTGACGGCGGCTTCGGAAACCGGGGTGGGCGAGTGGAGCGGGCCGGGACAACCGGAAGCGACGCACTTGTTTTATCGTATCGCGCCGCCGCGCTGAGGTGTATCGCGCTGCCGCACCGAGTGACCATTTGACGGCGCCGCCGTCTCGCCCACGCTGCCGGTCATGCGAATTTCCTTGTTGAGTGGCCGCGTTCTGCGTCAGGCCGCCGGTCCGCTGCTGGCGTCTCTGCTGGCGATCTTTGTGTGTTCGTGTCAGACGGATGGTGACGGCCAGCCGTCGCCGCAGATTTTCCGCGGAGCGGATGTGACGATCCGTGGGGCCGGGGCGATGGAAGTGCGGCAGACAGTTGTCGACGTGATGATGGAGAACGAATTCCGTCTGGCTTCCCCGGTCGGCAACGTCATGACGTTTGAGAAGGATGGGACGCGCCATGACGAATGGATGTACGGCTCCTATGGCAGCCGGCCGATGCGCCAGCGCGTCGTCATTACCATCACCATGGGTGACGACCCCGAGACCATCGAGGTGGTCGCCTCCGGCAAGGTGGTCCGCGAGTACGGAAATATGAGCGGCGAGGAAACCGGTTATCTGTTTGCCGGCGGCGCCCTCCGCTACAGCAAATACCTCGATATGGTCAAAAAGCGGGTCGAGAGCCAGGTCCGCGCATCCAACGCGTTCTGAGCGGCCCCGTCCGTGGCCAGCGCCGGGTGACGGCCGGCCGGCAGCCTGAGCGAGGGAAGGCAGCGGCCGCCCGGTGGTCCGCCGTTCATGCGGAGGCCCGGGGCGGGGCCGGCAGCCTCAGGCACCGGCGTCTCACCCCAAGTCCGGGCTTTTTTGATTTTCGGTTTTCGGACGGGTGATTTCTCGTTACGTTCGCAGTGGCTCCCTGAGCGTCTTTTTTCCAAACCCCCTGTGCCTTGAGTGAACCAGATGTGAGACCTGCCGCCGCCCCTGTCCTTGACCTCGGGGCCGGGGTGGTGATGGACGGCGCGGCTCCGGTGTTCATTCTCGGACCCTGCGTCATTGAGAGCGAGGCATTTGTCCGGGATCTGGCCGCCGCGCTGAAGAAGCTGACCGCCGAAGCCGGCGCCCGTTTTGTTTTCAAGGCCAGC
>JALRGF010000035.1 GCA_023253495.1 Verrucomicrobiales bacterium | reverse complement strand
GTTGAGGGAGCGGTAGGGGTCTTCGCCGCCGAGGAGGACGGGGGCGAGGACGGTGACCGCCTCGGTGGTGGCGGCGACCGCGGCGGCTTTGGGATTGACGATGGGGACCGGTTCGGTGGCGAGGCCGGCGAGGCTCCCGGCGGCGGCATTTCCTTCGGGCAGGGTGGCGTGGAACTGGCAGGCGTCGGTCACCTTGTATCCCGGGCGGATGACTTCGCGGTAGGTGGTGCGGACGAAGCGGAGGCGGCCGGTATCGGGATCCGGCTGGGTTTCGTAGCAGTTGTCGGTGGCGCGGAGGCCGGAGCGGGTGCAGACCTCGAGCGCTTCCCCGGTGGCGGGTGGCTCGATGACTTCGGCGGGGTAGGCGGAGTCGGCGGCGGCGAGGTAGTCGCACCAGATGGGCAGGGCGACCTGGCGGCTGAAGGCATTTTCGAAGATGGTGGCGGGTTTGTCGAGGCCGACCCAGACCGCGCAGGTGACGCGGCTGGTACCGCCGGCGAACCAGAGGTCGGTGAAGCCCGAGTGGGTGCCGCCCTTGCCGCCGGCGGGGATGTCGGTGAGGCCGTGGCGGGTGGTGGCCTCGGCGCCCGGGCCTTCGCGCAGCGCCTGCTGGAGGCAGGAATGGACCTGGTAGGCGGTGAATTCGTCGGTCGCGCGCACGGGGGCGGCTTCGGCGGCCTGGGAGGCGTAGATCACCTTGCCTTCGTGGTCCTCGATGCGGGTGACGAGGTGGAGCTGGGCGGGACGCAGACCGCCGGTGGCGAAAGTGGAATAAGCGAGAGCCATTTCGGCCGGGGTGGCCGCGCTCTGGCCGAGGAACGCTTTGTTTTCGTTGACCAGGGGTGATTGAATGCCGGCGCGCCGGGCGAAATCCTGAACTTTGGCCAGACCGACCTCGGAGCCGAGACGGACGGTGGCCCCGTTGCGGGAGAGCACGAGGGCGCGGCGCGCGTTCATGTCGCCGCCGTATTCGGTGCGCGGGTCCTCGCTGCCCCATTCACCGAGGATGCCGGTGATGGCGCCGATCATGACGCGGGTATTGTCGAGGGGTGTGTCCTTGACCCGCGTGCCGGGGTAGGCGCCGTTCTCGAAGGCGCTGCCGTAGACAAACGGGAGGAATGCGGTGCCGGTCGGGCGGCGTCCCTGAGTGGCCCGGTTGAACTGGCTGTGGGCAAAATCCCGGCCGCCGACCAGGCTGAGAATGGCGCCGGTGGTGTTGTCGATGGCGACGAGAGCCCCCTGGAGGTAGGCGGGCCGGGGCGCGCTCTTGTCGTCGATGGTCCGCCCGGTGGCCAGAAAGGCCTCGAGGGTGCGCTGGTACTGGTCGGGCGTCTGGTGGCGGTAGTCCGGCGAGAGTTTCTCCATTTCCGAGAGCCGGGTGCGCAGCGAGGATTCGGCGGTTTTCTGCAGCCCGCTGTCGATGGTGGTGAAGACACGGAAGCCGCCGCCGACCGTCTGTTCGTACCCGAGCAGCTCGATGAGCTTTTCGCGCACCGCCGTCTGGACGTGGCCGGTGACGCCCTGGATGCGTCCGGGTGCGAGCTTGATTTCCATGGCCTTGTAGCGGGCGTGGTCCGCCGGCGTGAGGAAATTTTCCGCCAGCATGCGGTTGAGTACGTGATTGCGGGCGGCAGTGGCCTCGGAGAGGCTGTTGAGCGGGGAGCAGCGGTTGGGCGCTTTGATGACGCCGGCGAGCACGGCACCTTCCTCCAGCGTGAGGTCGTTGATCGGGCGGCCGAAGTAGCCGAGGGCCGCGGCATTGACCCCGTAGAAGCCGCGACCGAAATAGATGCGGTTGAGGTACAGCTCGAGGATCTGTTGTTTGTTGAATTCGCGCTCGATTCGCCGGGCGAGGAAAATTTCGGTGAATTTGCGGTCGATCGTTTTCTGATTGGCCATGCCGAACCCCTGACGGGCCAGCTGCTGGGTGATAGTGCTGGCGCCCTGGTGGACGCGGCCGACCATGAGAGTGGCGCGGATGGCTCGGAGGATGCCCATGTAATCGACGCCCTGATGCTCCCAGAAGCGGCTGTCCTCCTCAGCCACGAGGGCGTCGATAAAGTGTTTCGGGACGTCCGCGAAGGAAACCGGCCGCCGGTTTTCCGTGAGATAAAAACTGCCGATCTCGTTGCCTTCCTGGTCGTAAATCATGTTGCTGCGTTCGAGCTGGTGGAGGGATGAGAGGTCGAACTGCAGGGCTTTTTCCTCGTAATGCGATTTGAAGGAGAAGGCGCCGATGGTGGCGGCGATGGCGGCGAGCAGACCGATGGCCAGCGACCAGCGGACCCAGCGCAGGGAAAGAAAAGGGCGGCGGCGGGCGCGACGGCCGGAACCCGGCGGGGGCGGCGACGATTCCGGCTTGATGAGATCACCGATCATGGCAAGGGGAAGAGGCGTGAGACGAACAGACGAACAGGAAGCGGCCCCCAGCGGGGCGGGAAAGCGGCAATTATCGCCGCAATTCCGCTGATGGCAACGCCGGGCACAGAGCTGCCGCCGCCCGGCCCGCTGGCCCGGGCCCTCGCGGAGACCATCCGGAGGGACGGACCGATGCCCTTCGCGGCGTTCATGAGCCGGTGTCTGTATGATGGCGACTACGGGTACTACGCGGTGCCCGGGCGGGCGGTCGGGCGGACCGGCGATTTCCATACCAGCGTTTCGGTGGGGGCGGTTTTCGGGGAGCTGGTGGCCGAATGGGTGGCGCGCAGCTGGCACGAGCTGGGGCAGCCGGATCCGTTCCGGCTGGTCGAACAGGGGGCGCACGACGGATGCCTGATGGCGGACGTGCTGACCGCGCTGGCCCGGTGGCATCCGCGGGTGCGTTCGGCGGCGCGGCCGCTGGTGGTCGAGCCGCTGCCGGCCCGCCGGGCCGGGCAGCGGGCGCGGCTGGCGGAAGCCGGACCGGACTTGGAGTGGATCGATGCCTGGGACGCCCTGACCGGGCGGCCGGGGATACCGGTGCTTTTTTTTGCCAACGAGCTGCTGGACGCGTTCCCGGTCGAGCGCTGGCGTTTTGACGGGTGCGGGTGGCAGCGGTTGATGGTCGGGGTGGATGCGACCGCCCGCTTCCACTGGCAGGGGCAGGTGGCTCCCGGGTTCCGTCTGCCGGGCGTGGCCGGTCCGGACGCGGAGCCGTGGCCGGCGGGATATGAAACCGAGACCTGTCCGGCGCTGGGGGAATGGGTGCGGGAACTGGGCCGGGCGATGCCGGTGGGACGCGCGTTGATTTTCGACTACGGACGGGAGGCGGCGGAGTATTATGCCCCGCACCGGACGACCGGCACCTTGCGCGGATACCGGGCGCACCGCCGGTGCGACGACCCTCTGGTGGCACCCGGCGAGACCGATCTGACGGCGGACGTGAATTTCACTCAGCTGGCTGAAGAGGCTGGGCGGGCCGGGTTCCGGGTGCGCGGGCCGGAGCGGCAGGGGGTGTTTCTGACGCGGCTGGCGGCGGCGCGGCTGGTCGGCCCGCCGGTGCCGGATGTCGCGTGGCGCCGCCAATTCCAGACCTTGACCCACCCGAACCACCTCGGCCATCTGTTCCATGCGGTGGTCCTGGAAAAACGGCCCCCCGCCTGAACCCGAATCCATTTCCCTGATGTCCGCGCCCCGCAAACCCTCGCTCGCCTCACGCCTGACCGCCGGCTGCGTCACTCTGGTCGTGGCGGGTGCCACCGTGGCCGCCGGCTTCGGATGGTGGTGGAAATGGCGCGCCGCCGCCCGCGAACGTGCGCTCCGGGCCCCGGCCGCCACCGCGCCGGCCACCACACCGGCCACCACACCGGCCACCGCACCAGCCACCGCACCGGCCACCGCACCGCCAGCGGCACCGGCGCTGCCAGGCCGGACCCCATAATGCCACCCACGCGGTCAGCCGGCCGGCCGGGCCGGCGGTGGCTCATTTCCGGTCTTGCCCGATTGACTTGGCGGGCGGGCGGGCAGAGATCCCGGCATGGAGGAAGGCGAGATTGACCTGCGCAGCGACACAGTGACAAAGCCCACGCCGGAGATGCGGCGGGCCATGGCCGGGGCGGCGGTGGGGGACGATGTGCTGGGCGACGACCCGACGGTGCAGGAGCTGGAGAGGCGGACGGCCGAGGTGCTGGGTCTGGAGGCCGCGTTGTTTGTGCCCTCGGGCACGATGGCCAACCAGCTCGCCGTCCGAGACGATCTCGTCCTGTGCCAGGGAGCCACGCCGGGCGGCGAGATCG
>JALRGF010000637.1 GCA_023253495.1 Verrucomicrobiales bacterium | reverse complement strand
ACGGTGGTGGCATCGAGATACATGTAGGTGAGGAGGTCGGGCCCGGTGTAGCCCTCCGCGAAGATCTTGCCGTTGCCGATGGCGCCGGTGTAGGGGGTGCCGAGCAGGGCGATGAGGCGGTTGCGGTAGTCGATGTCCTGCTCGATGGCCTTTTGCTTGAGCTCAGAGGCGTCCTCTCCGATCTGGCGCATGGTTTGCGAGGTGGAGCTGACGAAGTCGAGGGCGGCCTTGGCGTTGGCGGCGGCGGCGACGGCGGACTCGTAGGTTTGCGTGAAGTGGGTTTTCCGTTCCCAGCTGTTGCCGTCGTAGAACGAATCCAGGCCGAAGCTGACGGTGTCGGGGTTGATGCCGATGGGGGTGAGGCCCTGATTGGCGGCGTCGAGCGCCTGCTGGATTTCCCGGAGGGTGCCGGCGAGGGCCTGGAGGTCGGTCTTGGCGGTCTCGCGGTTGATGAGGTCGAGGCCTTCGAGCGGTTGGCCGGTGGCGGGGTCGGTGGATCCGGCGGGGAGGATGGCGTTGCCGACCATCCAGTCGAAGACGGTGCCCTGTCCGGCGCGGTTGGCCCATTCCGAGACGCCCCAGGCGCGGGCGGGATCGGCGGTATCGGTGTAGCCCTGCCACTGGGCGGCGGGGTCGGCCACGTAGGCGTCGCGGTAGGTGGCCTTGACGATGGAAAGGCCGCAGCGGGCCTTGTTGGCGGCGGTGCGGGCGAACGACTGCTCGTCGAGGTAGTCGGTGGGAATGACGTTGCCGAGGAGGGAATAGAGTTCGGCGCGCGCCTTCCAGTCGTAGTTGCCCATCTGGAGGAGACCGTAGTGCATTTTCCCTGCCGAGAGGAACTGCCCCCAGGCGTCGCCGTGGCCCTGGGGATACAGCATGGCGGCGTCGTTTTCGTCGATGAGGCCGTCCTTGTTGGCGTCGGGGATGTTGTAATTGGCGTTGTAGGCGGCCTCGCCGAGACCCTTGAAGTAGTTCCAGAAGAGGCGGTTCTGGACCGGATAGGACTTGAGGAAGTCCGTGCCGCGCAGGAGGGCGAGTTCTTCCTGGAGGAGGCTGGGGACCTCGTTCTGGAAGGCGAAGAGATAGGGGTTGGCGGCGGCCAGTTCCGGGAAGTTGAGCTGGATGTTGTCGGAGTCCGCCGTGGTCAGGGAGAGCGAGGAATTCTGGGCATCCGTGAAGGCTTCGCCGGCGAGCAGTTCGTAAAGCATGGCGAGGCGGGTTGCCGCGAGGAGCAGGGCCTGGTTGGTTCCGGTGTCGGCAGGCTGTCCGGCGGTGAGGTCCTTGGCGCGCTGCAGGACAGTCTCGTAGAGCTCGATGAGACCGACGTTTTCGATGACATCCTTGGAGCTGTTGAGGGCCACGGGGCCGTTGTAGGGGCGGCCGGCCTGGACGAGCATGCTGGAACTGGTGGAGGGAGCGTCGCCGGTGAAGTCGGTGGAGAAGCGGGCCTCGTAGGGATTGACGGCGTCGAGCACGCGCTTGACCCAGCCCATGAGCAGCTGGGGCAGGAAGCGGCGGGAGCCGGAGGCCTGCAGCTGCGGGGAATTGGCCGCGCCGGCCCACTGGTAGGGCTCGGGCCTGCCCGCCGCGCCAGGAGACCAGTCGGGCGAGGTGGCGTCCGGGTCGACGAGGCGCCACGCGTTGTCGAGCACGGCTCCCTGGGTGACGCGGTCCAGCCCCTCGTTGATGTTGGGGGTCGACGGGTCATCGCCCACCACGGCCAGGGTGTCGGCGTGGCCGTAGCGGACGTAGAACAGTTTGTCGGCGAGGATCATGTTCGGATACCCCTCGAAGCGGATCGAACTGAGCCCCTTGCCCTGCTTGAAGATGGTCCAGCCGGTGGCGGCCTGGTCGGGCGTCGCCAGCCCGTCGAGCGGGGCCACGTCGTGCACCCACCATTGGTAGTACACCTCCCTGGTCGCCCCCCCGAAATCGCCGCTGTGTTTCAGTTCGACCTTTTCATCGAAGGCGTCCTGCGGCGTGATGACGGCGACGGCCCCGCGGTAGCGTTCGTCGCCGAGACGGATCACGTGGAGCGTCACCGCGCCGCCGACCTTCACGTCGTTGTTCTCCACCAGGGTGACGTAACGCTCTTCTCCGGCGGGCTCGGTGAGCGATTCCGGATTCGGGACGAGCACGACCCCGGTGCCAAGGCTTCTGAGCGGACGGAAGATATTCCTGGACGGATCCGCCCACTCGAGGCCGAGCGGGACCTCCGTGGATTGGGCGCTTTGCGGCACATCCTGTTCCTCGCCCTTGCTGTCGGTGTACGTGGTGGCCGCGTTGCGGTTGGAGAGTTCGTACAATTCGCCGATCGCTATCTTCCATTCGGTATTCGGATCGGTGTTCTCATCGAGTGCTTTGAGATCGACCTTGTCCTGATGGCTGAGGCGGTTCGGTTCGAGGGTGGCGATCCCGAGGGGGGGCTGGACCAGCTTGGGATCTCCGCCGTCAAGTTCATTGAGCCGACCGAGCAGCACGAGGCGGCCGGCGAGGGAGTCATAGAAGAAGCGGCGGCTCAGGGATCCCGTGAGCTGCTTGAAGTACCAGCGGGGCCCGCTCACGGTGACCTTGTCCGGGTTCTGCGGGCTGAGGCCCGTTGGCAGGGCTTCCCGCGCGAACTCCACATCGTGCCGGTCGAGCAGGCGCATGAAGCGCGCGTTGAAAACCTCGCGGTCCTCGAGGCCGAGGTTCATGTCGCGGGTCGCGGAATCAAAGGCGACCTCGGCGGAGGCCCAGTTGATGACACCGGGCAGTCCGGGGGCGGCGGGATGGTCGGTTTTGTACTCGCCGCCGGGGTAGGCCAGGGTTTCGCCGCGCTTGAGGACCGGATAGTTTTCCTTCCAGTAGGCGCGGTAGGCAATCTTCTGGCTTTGGTAGCTGCCGTCGGTGAAGCCCGCGAGGGTGCCCGGCGTCTGACCGGCTTCATTGGCCGGCAGCCAGCAGACCGGGGTCCCATTCGCTTTGGCTTCCTGTCCCTCCCCGAGCCAGAACCCCTGGGCCAGAGGGTACCAGAACCGGTAATCGAAGCGGCCCGGAACGCGGTTCTCGTCGTAATCGACCACATCACCGGCCACGACCCAGGGAACCTTGTTCTTGTCGTGCCAGAGGGTTTGCTGGTTGGTCACCATCGAAGTCTGCTCGGCAACGGGGACCGGGAAGCTGACGTTCGTTCCCTCGTTCTGTTCAAGGATGCGTCCGCCCATGACCAGATTCATGGGGTAGAACGGCAGGACGAGATTGCCGGCGAAGGTGACCGTGCTGAAATCATACTGGGGATTCACCGGTTGCGGGACCGGCTTCCCCTCCTTGTCGACGAGCAGATGGGTTTCCGGATCGGTGGCCGGAAATTCCTCTGTGCCCGCGAGCGGCGCGCCGGCGGCGTCGAAGCCGCGCCTGATGCGCACCCGGTAGGCGGTCATGCGGGGCTGGCCGGTGGTCGTGTCCGTGTATTGGGCAAGGACGAAGGGCTCCGAGGTGGAGTCCGAATAGCTTGTCGTTTCAGTATTGTTTTCATCTGTTGTCGTAATTGGAAGCCGGTTGATAGTGTTCTGGAGGGCGAAGAAGGCGCTCTGACCGATGTTCCTCGAGTTGTCACCGGTCATGGCGGCGAGGTTCGACGGGGCGACCAGGGCGTGTTCCTCGTT
Organism: Verrucomicrobiales bacterium; assembly: GCA_023253495.1. Classification (GTDB taxonomy): domain Bacteria; phylum Verrucomicrobiota; class Verrucomicrobiia; order Verrucomicrobiales; family V1-33; genus CAJBME01. The sequence continues at coordinate 6,411 of JALRGF010000637.1, read as the reverse complement.
CGGGTTGAAGCCGGGCAGGTCGCGGTCCGGCTGCTGGTAGACCGTGAGGTTGGAGTACTGGGCCGGATCGAAAACACGCTGGGGCTGGGGATCGACGATCGATTGGCCGACCCCCTCGCTGCCCAGCTGGCTGGCGATGTAGATCACCGGGACGGAATCGTCCTCGTCGGAAGGATATTCGACCTCGTCATAGTGGGTCACCACGTACGGCCAGCCGACCGGCGGGTGGACGGTGCCGGCGGCATCGGATCCCGGGTTCTCATAATAACCGAGGCTCAGACGGCGACCGTTTTCTTCTGTGTACAGGCCGCCCCAATTGACCGGGTAAACCGGACCCCACTTGCCAACCGCAGCGCTGCGGTCGTAGATCGAGGCATTGTAGTTCGAGATCTCGTTGACAATGTAGCCCGAGCCGTAGCCCGCGGTGTCGTCGGGGCTGGTGATGCGGGAGGCCACCGTCTGCGGAGGACCGGCTTTCTCATGCGCCTTGTGGTCCAGCGAGCTGACGATCCGGACGGCGATCTGCTCGCGGCTGAGGTCGCCGGTGCCGACGCCGGTGGTCGGGCGATAGCTGAAGACGAGGACCGTGCGGGTGTCCGGGGAACTTTCGGTGAAGCGGGGGACGGCTCCGGTTTGGTCGATCTTCGCGGTGCTCTGCGTTGAAAACGCCTGCCGCAGGAACTTCCAGCGGTCGGTGGCGACCGGGTCGAGATCGACCGGGAACAAGGAGGCCGGGTTGGGCGAGACCACATAGCGGTAGTGGGCGCCCGGAGTCGCCGGGAAGGCGGCCGCGGTGCCCTCAAAGGTGAAGGGAGTCCGGTGATCCCCGGAATTGTTCAGGTAGTTCCCGGCATCGTCCTCCAGCACGAGCTGGCGGGTGGCCGTCGGGAAATCAGCCGTGATTTCCATCGTGTAGGTTTCCGCCGTATTCCGGTCCTTCCATGTGATCGTGTAGGTGCCGGGCTTGAGCGGGAACCATTTCTTTCCGACGGTGTCCCATTGCCAGGGATCGCCCTGACCGCTGGTCGACCCGGGCTCGTCCTGGGTGGCATCGGGCGAGGTCACGCTCGGCTGGCTGTTGGCGGTGACGGAGACGAGTGCGGCATCGTCGGGGAGGGCGGGCGTCAACTGCGCGTCAATGGCGCTGAGGCTCGAGAAATCCAGTCCCTGGCCGATGGCCAGCTGGGCACGGAAGAGGGTGGCGTCGTAGGTGTAGGTCAGGCTGCCGGGGGCCGTGACGGCTTCGATGACGGATGACTTACCCGCCCGGCCGCCGTAGCTGGTGTTCTGCAGGGAGCGGAAGCTGATCGTGCTGAAGTTGTTGATGGCGGAGGTGACCTCCTTGAGCGTGTGGCGACGGTCCGGGCTGCGGTAGATCGTGCCGACCTCAAGCCGTTCCGTCTCCGCAAGCCAGAGGTCGAGCACCGTGTAGACACCGGGCGCGGCCTGCTGGGCCACGGCAGTGTTGCCGTCCTGGCCTCCACCGATCGTCTTGAAATAGGGGTATTTGGACAAGGCGGAGAGCGCGGTGCTCGGAAGGCCGACGCCGCTGACATTCACCTTGAAGCGGAACTTCTTGTCCCAGAGCCAGAAGACGCGGCGGTAGCTGGAGAGGCTGCCCGCGTCGGCTGGATCGATGTTGTGGAAGGTGCCGGTGGTGGTTTCGAGCGGCTTGAAATGAAAGCCGGGGCAGGCCGCCGCCATCACCTGCGCGAGCGTGCCGGTTTCGGGAAGGACTGCCTCGAAGCCCTTCGCCAGAAAGGACACATTGCGCCCCTCGGAGGAGGTGAACGGCACCGCGCCGGTGGCGATTTCATCGCGCCCCGTCAGGTTGAGCTTGGACTGGGTGGCGGGGGTGGGACTGTCCAACAAGACCGGGCTCAGGCCCAATTCCGTGGAGGAGTAGAAGAGGGAGGCTGTTCTGGGGGTGGCTCCGTTGTCGAAGACATCCACCTGAATCGTGTGCTGGCCTGAGGTGAGGTGGCAACGCACGATCGTGGGCAGACCACCCGCAGGAAGGTCGATCAGCAAGCCGCCGTCGATGCGGAGCTGGCCGCCAGATTGAGCGAAGAACTTGAACTCGTAATTCGCGGTCGTATCGATCGTCAGCTTCGAGCGCAGCGTCCAGCCGTAATAGCCGGAGGGACCGGCTGCCGGAACCGCGCTGGTGGAGGGAAGGGAAAAACCAGTCGCCACCGACCGGTTCTCCACGGTAAATCCCGCCGTATCCGCCACACTGGAGGGGGACGACCCGCCTTTGCGGCGCTCAAGGTAAACGCCGCTCGTGGTCGCCGTCGGCACGGTGTCGAAGGGCATTTCCAGGCCTAGCGCCGTGTTGCCGGGGCCGATCTGCACCGTAGGGATGAGGTTGCGGATTTGTTCAACCGGAAGCGCGGTTTTCCAGACGCGGACGTTGTTGACCCCGCCGGGGAAAAAGCCCTCCGCGGAGGCGCCATTGGCGCGCGCCCCGATGGTGACCACTTGGTTGCCGGAGAAATTCAGCGCCGTGCTTCCCTGCCCCACGACCTTGCCGTCGCGATAGAGGGTGACGGTGTTGGCGGTTTTGTCATTCACCGCCGCCCAGTGGTGCCAGCTGTCGTCGGTCAGGGACGCCGGTGCGGTCACGGTGGTCCCGTTGTTGGAGAGAAAAAACGCGTTGGGGGCGGTGAAACCGGCGCGCAATTGCCCCCCCGAGACGGTGGAGGACCCCAGCGACACGACATTCTGGTCGGCCGTCATCGTCTGAGGATCGCGGCGCGCCCAGAACTCGATGGAAAAGCTGCCGTCGTCACCGGTCAGGCCGGTTCCCGCGCTGTCGGCGCGGAGGTGGTCGCCGCCTCCGGAAAGCTGGAGGAAACGCTCGGGGGCGCCGGGAGCGTTTTCGACAACATAACCTTTCGGCTGGAACTGGATGTCCAGGCCGGCGCCGGTGCCCATGATCTGGGAGTAGACCACCGAGTTGAAGTTGTAGTTCAGCGGCCGGAAATTGCGTCCGAGGGTTGGCTGGTTGGTGGAGTCGGTCACCGAGGAGGAGGCCAGCCCCTGGATGCTCTCGGTGCCGGTGTTGACCTCCGCGAGATACTCCAACTCCCATTGCCAGTTGACCACGGAGTCCGACGTGAGCTTGAGGGTGGAACCGGTCGCCAAGGGCTGGCCATTCACGGTGCCTCCCACGCGCTTGGCGCGGTAGGCGGCGCGCTGGCGCATGTCATCATCGGTTCCCGTGAGGGTTTTTCCATAGCGGTCGAGATAGACGTAATCCGGCGCGGTGAAGGTCACCGACTGACCTCCCGAGATGCTGCTGCTGCCCGCGGCAGGATAGACCTGGGTTCCGCCGAAGGCGCTCGTCACCGTCAAGTTGACCACCGTGTCAGCCTCGATGGAGATGTTGCGCACGCTTTGCTTCTGATATTTGTCGCCGGTGCGGCCTCCAAACCCGATGCGCCAGCCCTTGGACGGGGTGTAGGGAACAGCAACGTTCTGGAGGATCTGGACACCCTTCCAAGTCACGCTGACCAGGGCGTTGCCCCCCGCGTTGGGGACAGCAAGATCAATCTGCACGGGGACCGGCGTGTCACCGGTGCTGAGCGACTCCGCGGTTGAGGTGGCGTAGCCCGCCGCCCTGCCGCCGACCCTTGTGCCTGAGAAGGAGATCCCCGCCTTGACGGCCGAATCATAAACCACCTCGGCAGCCGGAGCCGTGTCGGATCCGCCGTTGTCGAAGGTGTCGAAGGTGATGGCGAGACCGGTCGGGATTCCGTCCTCGCCGATGGTGGAACCAAAAAGATCGGGTCCGAAATTGAAGCTGAAGCCGTCCGCGGGCGGGGTTGTGCTCCCCGCGGTTGGGGTTTGAACCTCGAACTTGACGGTCAGGCGTTTCACCGTTTCGCCGGGCGGGATGGAGGCGATGACCAAGGAACCCTCCTGGGTGGCCAAGGCGTCGGTGAGTTGCACATAGTCGCCGACGGTCTTGGCGCTGCCCAGCAGGCTGACATCCGTTCGTGAAGCTGAGCCGGGGAACTGGAGCGTCTCGGTGAAGGACTGGGCCCGGGAAAGGTTCGCCAAGGTCAAGGCGATCCAGGCGATGAGCAGAGTGCCGGTTGTGGAAAAATGAAGGTTCATAGCTGGCGGTGAAGTCGGATGCTGCGGGATTTACTCGAGGGTGGCGGCGCTGCTGACCCGTTGGAGGGTGATGGAGCCCTTGGAGACGATGTCCTGCCTGGCGAGGCCGCTGGTTGTTTCCTGGTAGGTGCCGGTCAGGATGGAAGTTCCGGGCGCGGCATCGAAGCGGATCGAGAAGCGGCGTGTCACGGGATAGCCAACGCCGTGCTGGGGGTGAAAGGCGTGTCGGAAGGGATTGCTGCGGTGGAAGGGATCCAGGATGAGCGGGGTTGCATCCGGCGTTTGGACCGTCTTGCCAACGCCGAGCTGTCCGTCGAGGGGCAGGGCGGAGAGGTATTGCTCGGGCAGGTCGGTCGGGCGCGAGCTGCGGGTGCCGAGCGAGAAATAGGCCGCCACATCAGAGTCCGTCACATCTGCGGGTGGGATGGGTGGCGTGTGGGCCGTAGCCACGGAACTGCGCAGGGAGGAGGAGAGGCTGGCCGCGCTCAGGTCGCGCGGCAGATCGAAGTTTGCGGTCTCGAGCCGCAGGCCGACCCGCAAGCCATCGGCGCGCTGCTGGATGCCCTCGAAGAACGGGATGCGGGTCTCGTTGACCACCAGCACGGGGGTGGGGGCGAGATCGCTCGAGGCGGTTTTGGTCTGCATCAGGATGCAGCGGGGAACCAGCCGGGCCTGGCCGTTCGCATCGACATGGATGTAAATGTCGAGTGGCAGCTGGCTCGAGGTGGGCTGGACCGGGGCGCCGGCGGTGCCCAGGCTGGTGACCTGATTGAGGGTGATGCGACCGGCCCACAGACCGGTGAACGAGGACGCGGCGGGAGTGGACGACGAATCGGCAGGCAGATCCTGATTGGTCGCACTCACCGGCAGGTAACGATAAACCGAGCCGCCGTTCAGCGATACGCTGATCTTGTAGAGATGCTCACGAAGATTGACGCCGGTGGTCCAGTTGCGCTGAACACCCACGCTCACTGACTTGCTTTCACTGGCACCGAGGGTCGCGGCCGCCCAACCGACGCTGAAATCGACCGGAAGCCTCTGCCACGTCAGTTCCTCCGGCACCGGCTGCAGGGCGAAGAACTGCAAGTCACCCGCCGCAGGATCGGAGTCCGCCGGCGCAAGTCGGCTCAACGAAACCTGGGCTTGGGTGCTGCCGGCGCTCACAAGGTTGGAAAAGGTCAACTCCGCGGAGGAGATCAGAACGGGTGCGGCATCGGGATCCGCCGGGTTGACCACGCGGAGGGAACCCGGGCCGGAACCGAAGTTCATGGATCCCGTGATTGCGCCGGGGAAATCTGTCGCCACCGGACCAACCCAGCCCTTGCCCGGAAGGGTGTAGGGCACCTTGATCCAGTAGGCCATGCCGCTCTCGACAGAGTCGCTTCCCTTGACCTGCACCCAAGCCCCGGTCGCCGGGTCCAATTTCTGCACGTTTGAAGCGGCGCCGACCGGTCCATCCACCACGATATTCGAACCCGCCATGAGCGAAGCGAAGCTGGGCGCACCTTGGATTCCGAAGCCGACCAGGTTGAAGTTGCCCTTCTCCCAGGTCGGTTGGTAAAACACCACTTCACCCTGGACGCCCAGCACCCCGGCCACTGCACCATCCGCGGCCGCGGCACCGTCTTTGGGCGACACATGCACCAGGTAGGCGTGGTTGGCACGGACAGCGATGTTTGCCGTCTCTCCCGACTGCGGGGTGGCCGCCCAAACATCCCATCCCCCTTGGTTGAAAGTGCTCTCTGGGTCCGAGGTGAACTCCGCGGTGCCTATCTGGCCAACGGGGCTAGCCACGCGGTCGATCGAAAAATCCGTGGACTTGAAGACCTGGTCGGCGGTCAAGACCTGCCCGTTCTCATCGACCGGGCCGACCTCCAGCCAGACCGCATTCCATCCGTAATTGAGCGTCAAGGTCTGTTCGGTGACGGCAGCGTCGGCCGACCAAAGGGGGACGGCCATGAGCAGGGCCTGAAACAACAGGGCTGTCAATCGAGAGAAACGTTTCATTGTTTGGGTGCCGGCGAGCGGGGTTTTCAAGATTCTGATGGTTGAAAATGAGTGATTCAATCCCGGTGATCAATCCGTCAAACTTGGGGTTTTTTGGCTATGTCTCCCCCGGCCTCCGATGTCTTCCATGCCATTCGCAGAGGTTTGGATGTAGCGTGCTGAGCAAAAGTGGACTGAATTAAATCGAGCAAAAGTGGATTACTTCACTGATTGACCGATTGCTCTGGCATCCTGGCTTCTGATGTTTCTCGTTCGGCCCACCGCCGGAACGGATAGGGCTCT
>JALRGF010000532.1 GCA_023253495.1 Verrucomicrobiales bacterium | reverse complement strand
GGCGGCAATGAGACCGCCACCGTCACCGTCACGCTGAAGCTTCTGGCAAGCTTCACGGCCACCCCGGGCGCGGTGACTCCCGGCCAGCCATCGATCCTCGCGTGGAGTGTTTACCCAGGCGCCCAAGTGACAATCGAAGGGATCGGCGATGTCACGTCGCTGACGGATGCGACCGGCAAGGGCACGCTCACCGTGACCCCGACCGCGGTCACGCGGTACGTGCTGACCGCTTCGCGGGACGGCAGCACGGCGACCGCCACTGCCGGCGTCGGTCTGCTGCCGCCGTCCCAGCGTTATGCGCTGATCGATATCGGAGCGACCGACGGGCGTCCGGAACCGGGTGCGGTGGGGAACGCCGTGGTGGGAGCGGGTCCGAATGATACCAATGTCACCGACCTGCCGGCCACGCCGCTGACCTCGGATACCGGAGATGCCTTCACCATTGCCATTGAGGCGGTCGATCCGGATGGCAACCCGACCGGCGGGCTGGACTGGCGTGACCGCGGCGACGCACCCGAGTCTCCGTTCGCCCGCGTGGGCGAAGACCTCGTCAAAAACAACCTCGGTGCCATCCGCGTCACCTTCGGGTCGCTGCCCGCCGGCACCTACGACGTCACCAGCTATCACATTGACCCGTTGTTTTCGCAGGCCGAGGAAATCAGGATTCTGGTCAGTGATGCGGCTTCCGGCGGAGCGGTGGTCGACACGGGAGTGATCGCTTCCGCGGCCTATGACGGCCATCCCCTCGACACCTCAGCCGTCGGCGTGCAGGGCCTCAACACGCTGACCGTCGGGGAAAAGGCGTTCACCTTCCAGGTGACCTCCAACGGACTGGATGACGTGGCGGTCTATTTTGATTCACGGCTCTCCCCGCTGGATGACGAAGTGCCGCTGGCCGGCCTGCTGCTGGTGCCGGCGGCCGCTCCGCCGGCGACCGTCCGGCTGACGATTGCGGCGCTTGGGACGAACGCGGTGCGGCTGAGCTGGCCGGCCACGGCACCGGCCGGGACCCGGTTGCAGACGACGACCACCCTGCAGCCGGACAGCTGGGTCGACGACCGGAACCCGGTGACCGTGGTGGGTGACGACAGGGTGGTGGAGGCACCGCTTGACGGGCCGGGCCGGTTTTACCGGCTGGTCGGGCCATGACCCCGGACGGCAGAAAGGCGGAGGACGAACCCACACGGGAGAACCGCAGCCACCCTCCGGCTCAGCCTCGACGGCCACCCTCCATTCTTGCGGAGTACTCCGCCGAAGCCGGCCGCAGCCAGCAAGCAACCGGGGAGGCACGGTCCACGCTACATCTGCCGCCTAACCGCGTTCGACCTGCCAGTACTCAAGTTCGACCGGCGTCGAACGCCCGAAAATGCTCACGGACACGCGCAGTTTGCCCCGCTCGGGATCAATCTCCTCGACGATACCCAGCTGGTTCTCAAACGGGCCGTCAGCCACCTTCACACTGTCCCCCACCTCAAACTGGATCTTCGGTTTGACGGCGTCCTCCCGCTCCCGGATCTGGGCCAGCACCTGCTCAACCTCCTTCGGCCGCATCGGGACCGGCGGACTGTGTTTGGTGCCGGCAAAATTGATCACGCCGGGAGTGTCCTTGACGAAATACCACGTGCGGTCCACCAGCTTGGCGTGCTCGTCGAGCAGCCACATGTTGGCAATGATATAGCCGGGATAAAACTTCCGCTTCGATTCCGTCTTCTTTCCCTTCTTCACCTCGGAGACCCGTTCCGTCGGCACCAGCACTTCATAAACATAATCCCCCATCTCTTCAGAGGCGATACGTTTCTGCATGTTGTCGCGCACCTTCGACTCCTGGCCGGAGAGGACGTGAACGACATACCATTGGTCGCGGGGCGCTGGAACAGGCATGAGAGAAAAATCAGGGTCGGAGGCCGGGGGCCATCGGTGGCGGAAGACGGGACGCGGCTATACCAGCCAGTTGAGGGCCCGCATGAAATAAACAAGAACCGTGTCCCAGAGCGAAATCCACCCGGCCAGCAGCAGCGTGGCAATAAAAACGACCACCGTCGAGTCAATCAGTTCACGATAGCGCTTCAGGCCACGCTCTTTGGCGTCCCACGGCCACGAGGCGCGCCGCAGTTCATCGGTGACTTCTCGGAAGAATTTGGTGACTCGGGTCATGAACGGGTTTGGGACAGGAGGAGTAAAAACGGGCACGCCAGGAGGGACTCGAACCCCCAACCAATGGTTTTGGAGACCACTACTCTACCGATTGAGCTACTGGCGTAAGAAAGGAGACAGGCGGAAGGGCGAATGCGTAGATTTGACGCTCCGCCCGGAGAGTCAAGATGATTCCACACCCGGTCCGGAAGACCGGATGCCTAAAAAAGAGGGAGCAGGGCCACATTTACCCTGCTCCCCGCTTATCCCGGGGCGTGGCCGCCCGCGGGCTATTCCAGAATTTCGCTGACGCGGCCCGCACCCACGGTACGACCACCCTCGCGGATGGCGAAGCGCATCGTTTTTTCCATGGCCACCGGCGTGATCAGCTCGACCACCAGGCCGATGTTGTCACCGGGCATGACCATCTCCACGCCTTCCGGCAGGGTGATCTCACCGGTCACGTCGGTCGTGCGGAAATAGAACTGCGGGCGGTATTTGTTGAAGAACGGCGTGTGACGGCCGCCTTCATCCTTGGAAAGGACGTAAATCTCCGCCTTGAACTTCCGGTGGGCCTTGACCGATCCGGGTTTGGCGAGCACCTGACCGCGCTCGACGTCGTCCTTGCCGATGCCGCGCATGAGCAGACCGACGTTGTCACCCGCCCGCGCTTCGTCGAGCAGCTTGCGGAACATTTCGATGTCGGTCACCGTCGTTTTCACGGTGTCGCGGAAACCGATGATTTCGACTTCCTCCATGCGCTTGAGGATGCCTCGCTCGACCCGGCCGGTGACCACGGTGCCGCGGCCCTGGATGTTGAAGACGTCCTCGATCGGCATCAGGAACGGCTGGTCGATCGGACGCTCGGGCAGCGGGATGTACTCGTCCACCGCCTTCATCAGGTCCATGATCTTCGCTTTGTAAGCGCCATCGCCTTCCAGCGCCTTCAGAGCCGATCCGCGCACGATCGGGATGTCGTCGCCGGGGAACTCGTAGCTGGACAGCAGATCACGCACTTCCATCTCGACGAGGTCGAGCAGTTCGGCGTCATCCACCATGTCGCACTTGTTCATGAACACGACGAGGGCCGGCACACCGACCTGACGGGCGAGCAGGATGTGCTCACGGGTCTGGGGCATGGGACCGTCGGCCGCCGAGACGACGAGGATGGCGCCGTCCATCTGGGCCGCGCCGGTGATCAT
>JALRGF010000471.1 GCA_023253495.1 Verrucomicrobiales bacterium | reverse complement strand
GCAAGCACCCGCACGCGCTTCCCGGCGTGCCCCGTTGATGAAAAAGCCCTTGGGGAAATTTAAATGATTGACCCCGGGTCCGGTTCTGTGGTGCGATCCCTGCTTCACAAAAATTGCGCAGATCCCACTCATGAAACCGTTTCAACCGTCGGCCTGGCTTCTCGCCGGGCTCCTCACCACCCTTCCCGCCACCGGGCAGGTCACCCTGCCCGCCTCGGCCGCCCTGCCCACCGGGTCCGGCACCGGCCCCGGATTCGTTGTCAAAACCGCCCAGGCCCCGCCGGAAGCCATCATTGACAATACCTACCTGCGCGCCATCCGCCAGCTCAACAGCACGCTCACCGACACCGAAGGCGCACCGATCGACGACATCTCGGAACCGGGACCTCAACCGGGCGGCGTGACCCATGCCGACACCGTGGATTTTGCCGAGGAGGAATTCAACGGATCGGGCCAGTTTTTTGAAGACCGCCTGTTCCCCGGCCTCGCCCTCGGCGGGTCCAAAGACCTCTTCGCCACCGAGGTCGTGGCGTTTGTCGAGTTGCCCGCCGGCCCCATCCGCATGGGGGTGACAGCCGGTTACGCCCGCACCGACGAGGTCAACGACGACGGATGGAAGCTCTTCTGCGGCACCAATCCGCGCCATTTTTTCAACGCCCAGGTGGCTGAATTCAGCCGCAACAGCCCGCCCTTCCCGAACGGCACTGAGCTGAACGCCGGCAATCGCAATGAATTCACCGTCAACGTGCCCCAGGCTGGCGTGTACCCGCTCCGCCTTGTCTACTGGCAGCAGACCGCACGGGCCATGCTCGAATGGTACATCGTCAAGGATCCGGACGGTCCGTCCGAGGAACGCGTCCTGATCAACGGCGGCAATGGCGCTCCCGCCGCCTTCCGCAGCGTCACCAACGCTCCGGCCTCCGTCGGCCCGTTCATCGCCGAGGTCAGCCCGCTGCCGGACGCCGCCGGCGTGCCGTCCAACCAACCGGTCGAAATCCTGCTGACCGACGGCACCACCACCGTGGCCGACGCCAGCATCAAACTCTTCCTCAACAACACCCAAGTCACCCCGCAGGAGAAACAACGCGTCGGCACGAAAATCTTCCTCGCCTACACCCCGAATGCCGCCCGCCCGAACCCGCAAAATCAGCTCCGCCTCGAGTTCCAGGACTCCGCCGGCTCCTCCTACACCCAGCAATGGCAGTTCACCAGCACCGTGGCCGGCGGCTCCAGCGCCCCCGTCGCCGGACAATGGGATTTTGACCACCGCGACCTGAGGGCCACCCGCGGCAACGCCCTCGCCTTCCTCGACGGCCCGGGAGGCCTCACCGCCGGCGGCACGGAATTCGGCAGCACCGCCGATTTCGGCATCGCCGACATCAACGGACAGGCGGCCACTGTCATGAAGGTTCCCGGCGACCTCTCCAACAAAATCGGCTACGTCATGACCCACGGCATCGCCCCCAACGGCGGCGGCACCCTGGTCAATCAATACACGCTGGTCATGGACGTCTTCGTCGACACCACCGGACCGGGCGCCGCCTCACTCTGGCAGACCAATCCCGCCAACACCGATGACGGCGACCTCTTCTGGCAGGGCG
>JALRGF010000452.1 GCA_023253495.1 Verrucomicrobiales bacterium | reverse complement strand
TCTCGGGCCTGCCCTGATGGTGGCGGTGCTCATGCTGGCACCGGCCGGGCTTTCGCCGGAGGCGCACCGACTGGCCGCGGTGATGGCGCTGGTCATTACGTTCTGGGTCACGGAAGCGATTCCGCTGCCGGCGACCGCGCTGCTGGGACCGGCGCTGTGCGTGGCTTTGGGTGTGGGCGAGGACAAGAAAGTGCTGGCCCCGTTCGCCTCGCCCATCACGTTTCTTTTTATCGGGACGTTCCTGATTGCCGCGGCCATGCGGAAATACGGCCTCGATCGGCGCATGGCGCTCTGGCTGCTCTCGCAGCCGGCCCTCGCCCGCACCCCCGGCCGGCTCTTTGCCAGTCTCGGGGTGCTGACCGCCGCCCTATCCATGTGGATGAGCAATGTGGCCACCACTGCCATGATGCTGCCGATCGCTCTGGGCGCCCTCAGCGCCTGGCCGGCGCTCGGCGGTCGCCGCGAGGTGCGCTCTTCGCTGATTCTGCTCATCGCTTTTGCCGCGTCGGTCGGCGGGCTGGGCACCCCGGTCGGCACCCCACCCAACCTCATCGGACTCGGTGCGGTGCGCGAATTGCTCGGGGTGTCGGTCAGCTTTCCGCAATGGATGGCGCTCGCCCTGCCGCTCGTGCTTGTGCAGACGGCCTTCCTCCTCTGGCACCTGCGGCCGGCCGGGGTCTCCGGCGCAGCGGCTGATCACGACGGTGCCGCCACCGCCCACCACCAGCTGGCCGCCCAGCGCGGGGCCCTCGGCCCGTGGTCCACCGGCGAAAAAAACACCATTGCCGTCTTCGTCATCGCCATCGCCCTCTGGATGATTCCCGGTCTGATCGACCTCGCCACCGGCCTCACCTCCGGCACCTCTGTCGGCACCACCCACCCGGTCTCCCGCTTCCTTGCCACCCACTTCCCGGAGGAAACCGTCGGTCTGCTGGCCGGAGTCGCCCTGCTCTTCCTGCCGGTCTCATGGGCCCACGGCCGGTTCACCCTCACCTGGTCGGAGGCGGTGCGCATCGACTGGGGCACCATTCTCGTCTTCGCCGGAGGCATGGCTCTCGGGCGGCAGCTTTTCGACACCGGGCTCGCCCACGCGCTCGGGTCCGCCACCATCGGTCTGCTTGGCCAGCCGTCGCTGTGGACGCTCATCGCCGCCGGCATCGTCCTCAGCATCCTCGTCAGCGAGGCCGCTTCCAATACCGCCTCCGCCACCGTCATGGTTCCTGTCATGATCGCCGTGGCCCAGAGCGCCGGGGTCAACCCGGTACCGGTCGCCCTCGCCACCTGCCTGGCGTGCAGTTTCGGCTTCCTCCTCCCGGTCTCCACCGGCCCCAACGCCCTCGCCTACGGCACCGGCCACGTCACCATCCCGGAAATGATCCGCGCCGGGTTCGCCCTCGACCTCGTCGGTGCCGTGACCCTTTTTCTCGGCTTCCGGCTCCTCGGACCGCTTCTCGGGTGGCAGTGAGGGAAGGCGGTTCATTTTCCCGTTGACCCGGCGGCCGCGCGCCGCACATATCAACATATCACGATGCGTTGATGCGATGATTTTCCGGGAGTGCACCCGTCACCACGGCCGATCCATCACCACCCACCGCCCGTGTCCCGTCTCCAGCCGCCCTGTTTCCCCAGCCCCCTGATCCATCCATGTCCAGCACCTATATCTTTTCCTCCGAATCCGTCGGCGAAGGCCACCCGGACAAAGTGGCGGATACCATTTCCGACGCCGTCCTCGATGCCTGTCTCGCCCAGGACAAACACAGCCGGGTCGCCTGCGAAACGTACGTCAAAAGCAACATCGCCATCGTCGGCGGCGAAATCACCACCAAGGCGAAACTCGACTACGTCCAGATCGTCCGCGACGCCGTGCGTGAAATCGGCTACGTGAACGATGACGACGTCTTCCACGCCGACAAGATCTTCGTCCAGAACATCCTGACCGCCCAGTCGCCGGACATCGCCCAGGGGGTCGATGCCCGCAAAGCCAAAGGCAAAAAGACCGCCGAACAAGGCGCCGGCGACCAGGGGCTCATGTTCGGATACGCCTGCAACGAAACGCCGGAACTGATGCCCGCCCCGATCATGTTCGCCCACCGCCTCGGGCGCGAACTGACCGCCATCCGCAAAGCCGGCAAAGCCCCGTGGCTCCGCCCCGACGCCAAATCCCAGGTCTCGGTGGAATACGTCGACGGCAAACCCACCCGCATCGTCAACGTCGTCATTTCCACCCAGCATGCCGCCGGCAAAGCGCATGCCGAAATCGAAAAATTCTGCATCGAAAAGGTCATCCGCAAGGTGCTCCCGAAAGGCATGCTGACCAAAGCCACGGAATTCCTCGTCAACCCGACCGGCAACTTCGTCGTTGGCGGCCCGCAGGGAGACACCGGCCTGACCGGCCGCAAAATCATCGTCGACACCTACGGTGGCATGGGCCGCCACGGCGGCGGCGCCTTCTCCGGCAAGGACCCCAGCAAGGTCGACCGCAGCGCCGCTTACATGGGCCGCTGGGTCGCTAAAAACATCGTCGCCGCCGGACTGGCCGCGAAATGCGAGGTCCAATTCGCCTACGCCATCGGCCATCCCCAGCCAGTCAGTGTCTACGTCGACACCTTCGGCACCGGCACCACCTCCGATGCCGCCATCCTCGCCGCCGTTCAAAAGGTCTTCTCCTTCAAACCAGCCGACATCATCAGCCAGCTCAACCTGCTGCGGCCGATCTACCTCAAAACCACCAACTACGGCCACTTCGGCAAATCCGATCCCGATCTGACCTGGGAAGCAACCGATAAGGCGGCCGCCCTGAAAAAAGCCATCGGTAAATAAATCGCCAGGCCCTCCCAAAACCGCACCTCCCACGCCCAGCCTCGCTGGGAATCCAAGGCGCGGTCGCCGGCAAGATACAAGCGCGCCCGCCGGAGAGCACAAGAGAGGAGCCGTTGACCAACCGCGGGTCAGCGGGCGGTCGCAGCGGCGAAAAATCCGATACCACCGCTCAGCGTTAGCGGATCGGCTTCCTTCCCCCAGATAAATCCTTGGGGAGTCGAAAAAAACAGTGGCGCTTTTTTGAATAGTGGTCATTATACTATCAACGTTCTTATGAACGTTAATAAACACATGATCTGTTCACCCACCCACCCCATGTTTAAATACCTCCTCCCTACCTGCGTCTGCGCCTCCCTCGCCCTCACCTCCATCACCCCGCTGCTTCACGCCCAAGAAGATATCCCTCCCCCGAAAAAAACCGACGCCGTCAGCGACGTAAATAAATCACCCACCCCCACACCCGTCCCGCTCCCCAAAAAACAAAAATCGCAATCCGCCACCCCACAAAACGAAACCCCTCCACCCACGGCACCCCCCGCCCCCACCCGAAAAAAACCCGCCCGCACGGCCACGAGTCAAACAACCGCTGATGCTCCCGCTGATGCACCGGCTACCGAATCCGCTACTTCCGCCAACAACCTTCCGCCCCCAGCCAAACGCAAAATTCCTGAACCCAAGGAAACCAAGGCCCCCAAGGAGACCAACGACAGCGCGCCTCGTACGCTGAAAGAAAGCGCACCCGCTAGCGATAAAATCACCGCACCAGCCGACGAAAAACAACGAGTCCTCGCTGCCAAAGCCGCACGAAAACTCAAACCCGCGCAGCGCGACAGCCTGCTCGAGCTGGTCAACACAGGCCCTGCCACGGCCCTAGAGGCCATTCCTGGAATGGACAGCGCCCGCATCAAAGCACTGCGTAAGGCGCGTCCGTTCGCAGAGATATCCGACCTCATGGGCGTCTCAGGTCTCGACCCGGCATCGTTCGCCGCCATCATCGAATGGACTAAAAATGGCATGCCCTCGCCCACCGCGGCGCCAGCGCCTTGAAGCGCGGCGCGCGCGCGCCGAACTCGCCCCCGAGCCCGGGCCCCGCCGCGAGCGGCCGCAAACAGCCCAGCGCGCGGCCGGCCGCCGCGAAGCAGAGGTTCGGCTCCGCGCCGTCGCTCCAGAGCAGCTCGGCGTGCCCGCGCGAGTTCGCG
>JALRGF010000451.1 GCA_023253495.1 Verrucomicrobiales bacterium | reverse complement strand
GTTCAGGGTGCGGCGCTGGCGCCAATCATAAATCTGATACCCCAGCGGCAGGGCCATGGCGATGACCAAGGCCCATTTCGGCCCGACGCCCAACGGTCCGGTCTCCTTGCTGCAGTAGCTGAGAATGGTGACCGGCAGCACCACGTTGAGCAGCAGGTTGGCGAGGGCATTCTCCTGCTTTGCGGGAGGCGCGGGCGCGGGCGGAGTGGATTCGGTCGGGGACGAAGACATGGATCGGATCAGGCGGTGTCGACAGTGGACCGCGAGGCGGAGCCCGAAAAGCACATAAATGCCGATGAGCCGGCAGATCCATCGGCCGGCGGGCGGCCGGCGCGGGCGCGCGCCCACGCGTGGAGCAGGCGCAGGCGGAAATGCCGCCACTGGTAGCCGTCGACCACCCGCCGGCGGCTGGCCGCGCCCATGGCCGGCAGTTGTTCGCGGTGGGCGTGCGCGTGGCGCAGCCGGTCGGCGAGCGCCTCCGGGTCATTGGCAGGCACGAGCCAGCCGGTGACGCCGTCGATCACGCTGTCGCCCGATTCACGGGTCCCGATCATCGGCAGGCCGGCGGCGGCGGCTTCGAAGGTCACTTTGGCCCAGCCTTCGCATTCACTGGGAAACACAAAGACGCTGGCCTGCCGGAAGAGCGCGGGCAGGTCGTCGGAAAACCCGAGCACCTTGACCGAAGGCATCGCGCACTCGCGCAGCGCCGGCTCGATCTCGGGGTGGACCGCTCCCACCAGCCAGAGTTCCGCGTTGTCGAGGGCCAGCGATTTCCACGCCTGCAGAAGGTGGTGGACGCCTTTGCGGCGGATCAGGGCACCGGCAAAAAGCGCGCGGAACGTCTCCGGCGGGCGCTCCGCCGGCGTGAAGCGGTCGACATCCGCCCCGCGCGCGACAATAACGATTTTCTCCGCCGGCACCCCGGCTGCCACAAAGGTTTCCGCGGCAAAGGTCGACTGCACCAGGATCCAGTCGGCCAGGTCATACTCAAGCAAGACCCGCTGCCGGCTCGGTGGCAGCCGGTCGAGCGCCGCCCGCCACCCGCGCCGCGCCCGCAGCTCGCGCTCCGAGCGCGTTTCGAACCGCTTGGCCTGTCCCTTGTTGCGGTGCCAGGTGGGAATTTCCAGCAGGCTGGGAATCCCCCGCTGCCGGGCCACCAGCAGCGAGCGCAGGCAGTCGCCGGACCAGCTGTGAAAACAATCGTACCCGCCGCGCTCCAGCTCCCGTGACGCGATCCAGTCGACATACCGTTTTTTGGCGCCGTAGTAGCGCGCGCTGCCTAGCCCGCTGAGCAGGCGCACCGGATGCGCGGCCAGCGAGCGGATCCGGTCGTGCGGAATGGCGGATTGCGAATCACTGTAGCCGACGGCCCGCCGCAGGATGCCGGCGTCCGAGGCGGCCAGCGCGCTCTGGTACGACGTCAGATGCAGCCCGGGGCCGCCGAAGCCGGCGCTGGTGGAATAAAGCAGTGCGCGCGGCAGGGCGTCGGCCGCCGGCGGGGCGGACGGCGGCACATCAGGGGTGGCAAAAGCGGGCACCGGTTCCGCATAGCGCCGAATCCGGCAATCGGAAACGGCAAATCGGGCCGCGCGAATACGGCCATTCCCCTAGGCGCGAAACGCAGGAATCACTTGGCGGATGCCTCCGGACCGCTCATAATTCGGCCGCCATTCCGGCAACCGAACCACCAACCAACCACCCAGATGAAATCTCTGTTCACTCTCATCGCCGCCCTGTTCCTGGGCGCCGGCGTCGCTTCCGCCGACCCCGTCAAACCCGTCAACAAACTCTGCCCGGTCAGCGGCAAGGACGGTGACCCCGCCGTCATCGTCAAATACGCCAAAAAAATCGGCTTCTGCTGCGACAAGTGCAAAGGCAAGTTCGAGAAAGACCCGGCCGCCTTTGCCGAGAAGATCGCCGAATACAAAGCCGACAGCAACAAGTGCCTGGTCAGCGGTGAGGACGCCGACGCCGAAAAATCGCTGGAATACAAAGCGAACATCAGCGCCTGCTGCGACAAATGCGAAGCCAAAATCAAGGCGGAGCCGGATAAGTTCATCGCCAAGGCGCTCAAAAAAGCGTCCTGAGGTACCCCATGCGGCCATTCCGCATGCAGCAGGGCGCGGGTCATGACGCGCCCTGATCGACGCAGCCGGACGGCCCGCCGTCCGGCTTTTTTCTGCCCTGATGACAGTCCTGCCGCCGCGCCGCCATGGCCGCAGACCATCAATCCTCAAAAGCGTGGGCTGGCCGGAAAACGGAGCGTTGGCTTCCAGCCGACGAGTAAACTTCTGCATAGGATCCCGGTGGGGGCAGGCAGTCTGCCAGGTACGGAGCGTTGGCTTCCAGCCAACGAGTGGAAAACATCATTCCGCCACGCCCATCACGGAGCGTTGGCATCACGGAGCGATGGCACCCGCGCAGGACGGAACCCGTCCTTATTTGCCGACCCGCCAGAGAGCGGTTTCAGTCCGCACCAGCAGCCCGCCGTCGATCGGTGCCGGGGTCGCCAGCGCGCGGTCGCCGAGGTCGTTTTCCGCGAGTTTTTCGAGTGTTTTGCCGGGTTTGAGGACGTGCGTTTTCCCTTGTTCATCAAGGATGTAGAGGTGCCCCCCGGCGTGGACCGGTGATGCCGACACCCCGCGGGCGCCGATCCGTTCGGACCAGTGCACGGTGCCGGTCCGGGCGTCGGCGCAGGTCACGAATCCGCCCTGATCCGTCACCCAGTAGATCTCATCGCCGATGACAATCGGGGAAACAGTCATGGGCGCTTTGGTGTCGCTGGTCCAGCGGACATGGGTCTCGGTGACGTCGCCTGTCGCCCCGCGGGGGTCGATGGCGACCATGTCCGGCGTATCGTAAGACGTGGTCACAAAAATGAGCCCATGCGCCATCACCGGATTGGGGACATTGGAATACCCTTCGTAAGTAACCCGCCACAGGTGACTGCCGTCCGCGGGAGCAAACGCGTCGACCGCTCCCGGCCCCGGACTGACGACCTGCCGCCGTCCGTCGATCTCAAATACCGCCGAGGTCGCAAACCCGAACTTCTGTTTCTGCTCGGTTTCCGGACGCTCCCGTTTCCAGGCGATGGTGCCGGTGGCGGCCTCGAGCGCGACGATGAACGGGTCCTGTTCGGCGTCGGCACTGAAAATGAGGCGCCCGTCCACCAGCACCGGCGATCCTCCGTTGCCGTGGCGCGGCGGGTAGGTCAGCGTCCGGTTTTCCCAGATTCTGGCGCCGTCAGCCAGCGCCAATGCAGCAGTCCCCTGGTGCCCGAAATGCACATACAACCGCCCGTCATCCGCAATGATCGGCGTCGGCGAGGCATGGCCGTTCTTCTGGTGAATGGTGTCGGGCGCACTGGCCCCGTCCTGGCGGAACACTTCGACGTCCCACAGCGTGCGGCCCGTCGCCAGATCAAGGCAGAGCGCGCGCAGCGAACGGTCGGCCTTCGGGTTCGATTCCTCACCGCCATCCGTAACGACCGCCGTGGTCAGGTAGATTTTCCCGTCGCGATGAACCGGCGATGACCACCCCCGGCCCGGCACCTCAACTTTCCAGACGACCCCTTCGGCCGCCGACCACCTCAGCGGCACGTCCCGCGCGGACGAATGACCGTTGGCCTGCGGCCCGCGAAATTGCGGCCACCCGGAATCTGCGGCGGAACAAGGCAGGGCAACCAGCAGGGCGGCGAGAAGCGGGGGACAAGCGGATCGGATCATGGCGGATGCAATGGCCGCCCCGAATCATCCCGGAAGCACGCCATCGCGGAAACTGGAGGGCGAAAAACCATTTTCAACGGGAACCGGGCACCTCTGATGCAGGCACCTGCGGATGAAAGCACCTCCGGATTCCAGAGCCCGGCTCCGCGGGCCCGGCCGTCGATTCAGGCCCACCCGGCTGGTATGCCAGCTGGACGTGATTCCGCAGGCGTGGAGTTGGAGTACCGGCCGGGTGGCTGGAATCGACGGGGTATGGTGGGGATGAAGCGGCTTTCTGCCGGCCTCGCGCGGTGGCGATGGTTCCGGCTGTGGCCGGGACTCCAACATGACGTGATTTTGGAGGCGTGGGGTTGGAGTCCCGGCCGGGTGGCCGGAATCGACGGGGTATGGAGTTGGAAGAAGCGGCTTTCTGCCGTCTTCGCGCGGCGGCGCTGGTTCCGGCTGTGGCCGGGACTTGTAAGATTACACGGACAGACCTGATCCTCCCTTTAAGGTCGCCGTGAGGCGAAAGAAAATTTTGGCCGCCCGTCGGGGTAAACTGTGGCGGTACTGGGTTCACCAAAACCGGGATCAACCCCAAGGAGGTGCACCGCGCCAGCCGCCGCCGCAAAGGGTATTGGCGCATGAGTCAAAACAGCCTCGTGCGCTTCGCCCTCAATAACCGCTACCTGAAGGAACAGGGAGTGCCCGAACT
>JALRGF010000331.1 GCA_023253495.1 Verrucomicrobiales bacterium | reverse complement strand
TCGCCGCCGGGCCGGTCGCTCTCTGGCCAACCGCCACCGACACCCAGCTCGGTGCCGAACAATGGGGCGCCGGTCCGACCGTCCTCGGCCTGAAACAAACCGGCCCGTGGACGTACGGCCTGCTCGCCAACCACATCTGGTCGTACGCCGGAGAGGACGACCGCGGCGACGTCAATGCCACGTTCCTCCAGCCGTTCTGTTCGTACATCACCAGCACCAAAACCACCTTCACCCTGAACTCGGAGTCGACCTACGACTGGGAAAACAGCCAGTGGACGGTGCCGATCAATGCCATCGTCTCCCAGATGTTCCGCATCGGCGGCCAGCCGATGCAGGCGTCCTTCGGCGGCCGATACTACCTCGAATCCCCGGAGGGCGGCCCGGAATGGGGCCTGCGCGCCGTGCTCACCTTCCTCTTCCCCAAAGGCTGACCCCCGACCACGGTCCCCCGTTCCGGAAGGTCCCCGTCTTTCCATGAAACCATCCATCCTGCTGTCCGCCCTGCTCGCCAGTGGGCTCCCGCCCGCCACCACCTCGGTCCGCGCCGACATCCAGGCCCCCGCCACCCGCCGCCCCGAGGCCGCGCCGGCCAGTCGTCCCGCCCCGGCCACCCCCGCCCCCGTCGCGGTCACCGCCACCACGACGGCCAACACCGACACCGAACCTGCCCCCACCCTCAATGCCGCCTCCCTGCTCGAAGCGGAATGGCTCCAGGGGCCGGCACACCGCGTGCGCGCCGCCGCCCCGACCGACGGCTACATGGCCCACCTCACCATCGACTCGGATTTTGGCACCTTCCACTGCACCGGCGCCGACCAGGCCCGCCAACGGGTCCACGAAATTGCCGCCATTTCCCGCCTCGTCTCCGAAAGCAAAGGCGACGTCTTTGCTGAAGCCCTCAAAAAATCCCTCGAACAACCGGTCGACGCGGTCAAAAACATCGTCCGGGATCCCGTCGGCACCGTCAGCCAGGCCCCCAAGGCCGTCGGTCACTTTTTCCGACGCATCGGCTCATCGGTCAAAGCCGGTGCCGAACAGATCGCCCGTAACGCCGACTCCCCGGAAAACGAATCGTCCGCCCCCCGCGCCAGCACCGGCGAAAAACTCGCCGCCGCCGGGCGCGGCGTGATCGGCTTCGACAAGGCGAAACTCGACTGCGCCCGCCAGCTCGGAGTCGATCCGTATTCGGACAACCCGGTGCTCCAGGAACAACTCGAAAAGGTCGCCTGGGTCTACTTCGCCGGCGGACTGCCGCTGCGCCTCGGCGCCGCCGCTGCCTCGGGCGGCGCCTCGCTCGCGCTCACCTCGACCAAACTGATCGGCCTGCCCGAGGAAGTTTACTCGCTCACCCCGTCGGAACTCGCCCTGCGCAACCGCCAGTCGCTCGCCACCCTCGACACCCCCGAGGCCGTGCAAGCCGATTTCATGGCCAACCGCATGCTCACCCCGACCCTCAAACGCTCGCTCCTCCAGTCGCTCGAACGCCTCGCCCCCGCCACCGGCCGCAGCGCACTCGTCGACCTCGCCGCCCGCTGCGAATCGATTGAGCAGGCCCAGTTCCTCGACCGCGCGCTCCGCCTGCTCGCCGACCGCCAGCACACCGGCCAGGCCCGCTACACGCGCGTCGTCTCGCTCGGTCGCGTGCCCGCCGCCGTCACCGCCGAAGACAGCCTGGAGGTGGCCGCCGTCATCGATCATCTGTCGTGGACCGACGAGGTGGCCGACTTCGCCCGGCGCGACGACCTCCGCGCCGCCCGCCCCTCTCTGATTCTCTCCGGCCAGGCGTCCGAACGGGCGATCGCCGGCTTCAAACAGGCCGGATGGAAACTCGCCCGGCCCTGACCCCGCCGGCCGTGAGGAGGTCCCCCGCTCCGTCCCGCCACCGCCAGACCCCGCTCACGCCATGATCGCCGATTCCCCAACCACCGCCCGCTCGTCCCGCCACCGCTGGCCGGCCGCCGCCGCCCTGATCGCCGCCCTGCTCCTGCCGGGCTGCGCCGCCAACTACGCCAAACTCACACGGAAAACACCCCCGTTCCAGCCGCCCGCCACCGCAGCCAACCACCCGGACACCTTCGTCAGAGCACTCGAAGCCGCCCGCCCTCTCGAAAAACACCCGCCCCACGAGGTGGTCGGCCTTTACCTCGACGTCGCCGCCAACGCCTCCCGCTCCCTCGCCGCAAACCCGGCGGATGAGACCGCCCGCGCCACGTACAATTTCGCCCTCGCCCGCGCCCTCGGTACCCTCGACCAGCTCGGCGACGACCCGTGGGCCGCCCCGCGCGAATTTCCCGGTGCCGCCGGCGGCTGGGTCCTCAAGGCCCGTCCCGACCCGCGCCCGCAGTGGAATCCCTCTCTCTTCCGCTTCACCCCGGCCGATGTCTTTGAGCTGTCCGGCAAATACGTCGCCGACCGCAAAACCAAGGACGGTCTCGGCGCCCCGCTCGTCGCCACCAACCGCTCCGGAGAATTCGTCGGCAACGACCGCTACGCCGCCACCCGAACCGTATTTTACGGCGTCACCGCCGTCGCCCGCTTCAGAGGCAACGTCTGCGAAGTTTCCTTTGAAGACCCGCTGGCTACCGAATCCACGGTCTTCCAGGGGCAACGATATCCTCTGGCGGCTGACTTCACCACCCCGCTGGCCATGCTCCTCGCCCATGCCAAGCCTCAGAAAATGGAGCTGGCCCGTCTCCTCAACCCGGGCAAATACGCCGAAACCGCCCGCCTCGCCCGCCTCCAGCCGTACGACCCGAAAAAAATCCCCATCATCTGCGTGCATGGTCTCAAGGACTCTCCCGCCACCTGGTCGCCGATGATCAATGCGCTGCGCACCGATCCGGTCATCCGCCAACGGTACCAGGTCTGGTTCTTCAGCTACCCGAGCGGCTACCCGTACCCGCACTCCGCGGCCCTCTTCCGCAAGGAGCTGGATGACATCAAATCCGCCTACCCGGACCACCAGAACGTCATTCTCATCGGCCACAGCATGGGCGGCGTGATCAGCCGCGCCCTCGTCACCGACGCCGGAAACTCCATCTGGAACTCCGTCATCAACCGCCCGCCCGATCAGCTCGGCATCGACCGCGAATCGAAACGCATCCTCCGCGACGCCCTCATCTTCAACGCCCGCAAGGACGTCGCCCGCGCCATCTTCATCGCCGCTCCCCACCGCGGCAGCGAACTGGCAAGCAACTGGGTCGGCCGTCTCGGGTCACGCCTCGTCCGCGCCCCGTCGACGCTGATGAATGTCAGTCAGCAATTGAAAAATACCGTGACCCTCGATGCCGACGCCCTCGCTTTCCAGCGCATGCCCAACAGCGTGGACACCCTCTCGCCGGACAACCGCTTCGTCCGGGCCATCAACCGGCTGCCCGTCGCCCCCGGCATCCCGTTCCACTCGATCATGGGCGACCGCGGCCAAGGCGGCAACAAGGACCGCACCCCGCCCATCAGCAGCGACGGCATCGTGCCGTACTGGAGCAGCCACCTCGACGGTGCCCGCAGCGAACTCATCGTCCCGTCCAACCACAGCGCCCACCAGCACCCGCAGACACTCGAAGAGGTCCGCCGCATCCTCAGGCAGCACGTCCGCCGATGAAATCCATCGTCCGCTCCCTCCTCAGCCTGCTCACCTGGCCCGCCGTCGCGCTCGCCACGCTTTGGGCCGCCGGCGCCCTCGCCTTTGACTTCCCGTGGCCCGCCCTGCGCACGCCCGCCGCTCTCGCCTTCGCCGCTCTCGCCATTCTCCTCCTCTGGCGCATCCCCGGCTCCGCCCGCAAACGGATGGCCCTTGCCGCCGCCGTCGCCGCCGTCGCCGCCTGGTGGCTCAAGCTGCGCCCGAGTCACGACCGGCCATGGCAACCGGACGTCGCCCGCCTCGCCCACGCTGACATCAACGGCGACGTCATCACTCTGCACAACGTCCGGAATTTCGACTACCGCTCGCCCACCGACTTCACCCCGCGCTGGGAAACCCGCACCGTCAACCTCTCCCGCCTCACCGGCGCCGATATCGCCATCGGCTACTGGGGGTCCGCATGGATGGCCCACCCGATCATCAGCTTCCAGTTCGAGGACGCCCCGCCCGTCTGCTTCTCCATCGAAACCCGCAAGGAAATCGGCGAATCCTACTCCGCCCTCGGCGGCCTCTACCGGCAGTTTGAGCTGACCTACATCGTCGCCGACGAACGCGACGTCATCCGCCTGCGCACCAGCTTCCGCCAGAACGAGGACGTTTTCCTCTACCGCACCACCCTCACCCCGGAACTCGCCCGCCGCCGGTTCCTCGACTACCTCGGCGCCCTGAACCACCTGCACGCCACACCCCACTGGTACAACGCCCTGACCACCAACTGCACCACCACCATCCGCGCCCAGACCGATCCAACCCGCCGCCAGCCGTGGGACTGGCGCCTGCTTGCCAACGGCAAAGGCGACGAAATGATGTATGAGCGCGGTCAGATCGTCACCGCCGGCCTGCCGTTCCCCGACCTCAAACGCCGCGCCCACATCAACGAAACCGCCCGCGCCGCCACCACCTCCCCCGACTTCTCCCGCCTCATCCGCCAGGGCCGTCCGGGATTCTGAGCCCCTTCTTCCGGAACTCCCGCGCCTTTCCTCCCGCCAAGATGCCGGAACAGAGGGGGAGGTTGGAGCCTACCGAAGTCCTTCGGATACCAGTGCGCGCCCCACGCCTCCCGCAGGGAGGCCGCCGCTTCGCGCCGTCCGGAGAAAACCGCCAACCATCACGACAAGGCTCTATACAAAGGCCAAGCGGTAGGCGAAGGCGTAGGTTATGACACTGAACGCGGTTGCCGGCACCCGATTTTCCACCTCTATCCCTGACCGATCCGCGCTTCCATCCACGGCTGCCTTCACGTCATACCGCGCCCTCCGCCGGTTTCTGACGCGCCCATGCGGAGGTTTTCCGATGGGCAGGCGATGGGTATGCCTGCTGGCCGGGGGCTGGCTGGCGGCCGCTTCCGCATTGGGTGACACCACGGCGGCATCGCTCCCGGCATCGCGCGCGGACGGCGTGACAGCCCAGGACGATGGCCTGAGCTTCAGCCTCCTTGATGCAGAAATCACCGAACCGGAAATCGGCCCCGCGGAAGTGCGCGTCGAGGTGCAGGCCAGCCGGCGGCTCGGCCCGTCCGCGTCGCTGACCTGGGAGACCATCCCGGTCACCGCCCAAACTCCCGCGGATTTCACGCCTGCCTCAGGTTCGGTGACGATGCCCGTGTGGACGTCACCTACCTTGGTGAACTTGAGTGCCGGCAGTTTGGGGCCACCGGCGGTTGATTCCATGAACTCATCTGACATGATGATGCTCCTTGATGTTGTAGTGGTTGCTTACTGGGATGTATTCCAACTCGACCCTGTCGGCGTAGATGTCTTGGAACGTCGACCAAACTCGTTCGGCGTCGATCCATGACAAGTCCGATAGGGCAAGTCCTGCGTTTTGGTATTTCTTCCCTGTCCGCAGCTCGCAGATGCTACGGACGAGGTCTTTGTCGATGGTCGCATCGTTTTCTGCGACCTCGAGAAGTATGCGTGCGATACCAACCCGCCGTTCGGTGGGTGGTGTCATGCTGATGTCACCGTGCGCCTCATCGGCAATCTCACGGATGATGAGCCGGGTGCGGTCATCCAAGCGTGCGAACCGCATCTTCAAGATGGAAACCTGCTCATCAGCGACGAGTTGACCTTCGAGCCGGCTCATTTCTTCACCTTCTTCGGTGCAGCCTTCTTGCGGACGGGTTTGGGGTCGGTGGCGAGCGGTGCTGGGGCTTTCTCGATCTCGTTCATG
>JALRGF010000301.1 GCA_023253495.1 Verrucomicrobiales bacterium | reverse complement strand
TGGTGCGTTCCGGGTTCCGCTCGCTGCCGGGGTCCGCGAAGTTTTTGTGTACGGCCGCGAGGTGGAGGACGTGCGGTCGGTCGATTATGATGCCATTTCCATGCTGAATGTCTCCGCCACCCAGGAACTGTACCGGCGCGTGCGGACACTGGAGGAACGGCTGGAGGCCATTGAGCGGCGCCTCGGGGCCGAGTGAAGCGAATTCCGCCGGCCCCCCTGAGGTCCCATGTTCCCGCGCTTTCCATCGCTCTTCCGGCAAACCCGCTTCTGTCTGCGGCGGGTCGGGTTCGGCAGTCTCTTGCTGTGGCTGGCGTCGGCCGTGGCGGCTGACGCCCAATGGCAGCTCAAAAGCGGGCCCTACAACCGCATCAGCCAGCGCACCCCGACAGACAACCCTTCCGGCCTGCCTCCCGTCGGTGCGAATCTGCCTCCTTCCGGTAATCCGACGACGACGCCGCAGTTTTCCAATATCGTGGAAGCGTCCGGCGGGACAGCGGCGGCGGCGGGGGCGGCCAGTGACACCCTGCGGCTGCGACGCGCGAATGTCGGTTCGACGTTTGCCTCGGGTGTGCCGCGCTACAATTTCGGCGATGAAATCCCGCCGCCGACCGTCATTTACGACACGGCGGGTGTTACGCGGGAAATCGGGGATCCCTCGGGCTATTGGCGGAGCGAGCCGTTGCGTCCCGGAGAGACGGTGCTCAATCCGGGTGGCGCGGCTATGAGTCCGGACTACGGCACGGGGGCATCCGCGGCCATCCCCCTGCTCGCGCCGGGCGTTTACGAGACGTTCTACTACAGCCGGCATGCCAAAAAAGTCTTTGCCAACACGCCGGGCCAGGTCTCGGTCGTCTGGGTCTCCCGCGTGCCTGATCCGGCCTACAACAACCGATACGTCCTTTACACGGAGACGTTTCCCGTCGCCTCCGGCACTTCCTCCGGAGTGACGGTGCGCCCGCTTTTCTGGACGGAGAAGTCATTTGAGTCCCCGGCCGTCGACATTCCCTCCGGCCGCATCGAGACCGCCAACCCGATCTTCAGCAACATCTTTCCGGAAACCGTGGAGGAGGAATACCGCCCGCCCGGGCAGATCGACCCGAATTCGATTGTCGAATTGCGGACCGTCTGGTTCGAGAAATTCCAGTCCAGCGGCACACTGCGCGCGTACAACGTTACCGGCCGTCTGCTCGTCGAATACCTCGGCCCGCTCCAAGGAGACGGAACCCATCGGTTTCTCGGACTCGATGTGGTGAGCGTCGAACGCTCCCTCACCGCCACCACCCGGACCACCGCTCTGGGTGACGAGGTACGTCCCTCGCCGGATGAGCCTGACTGGCTGCCGTCCCCGGTCGGAGCCACCGGCACCACGGACACCGCGTCGTTCTACGGTACCGAATCGTCCTCCAACGGGGTGCTCCGGTACTATGCCGAGCGTGAAAACGACGTGCCGGAGAGAGTCCGGTTTTTCTGGCTGGATCCCAAACCGATTGCCTTGGGTGCGGCGGACGGCGCGGCGGACGGCGTGACCATTGCCTGGCCGGCGGTCCTGCACCAGTACACCTTCGTCTGGCCGGCCGGCCATCAGGATTACGCTTTCTACACCACCGGGCCGCGCGGAAGCACGCTGGAGGACGGCACCGGTCTCTCCTTTGCCGGAAACACGCTGCCGACCGTGATCTATCAGGATTCGTCCGTGGACGATGCCTTCATTGACAATGCGACGCAGCGACTGCTGGTCAATCTCACCGGCCAGCCGGACGCGGCCAACCGGTCGCTGCTCAAATTCTCCGGCTCCAATGGCGGGGTGTGGTATGTGCGGCTTTACAGCCAGGCCGAGAGCCGTCCGGAGTACCTCGAACCCGATGGCCAGCCGCGCCTCACTGCCACCGCGTGGGTCGGTCAGCGCCTCGTTCCTCCGGCTGGACTGTCGACGGCCGGGTACATTGCCGCCGGCACCAGCTATGATCCGGATTCCTACAAAGACCCGTTCACGCAGGGCGTGGGCGCGGCGGAAAAGGGTGCGATCATCCCGGTCAATGCCCTGCCGGGCGGCCGGGACCAGCTGACGGTCCGTTGGTTTCAGAAAATAGCCGCCCCCTCGGCTGAATTTAAGGACTTTTATGTCAGTTCGAAAGTCGGCACTTATACGCTCGAGTATCCGGCGAATCCGCCGCAGATCGTGCTGGCGGCCAATACCGGTTCCGGCGTCCTTTCGGGCGGGAGTGAAACCGGCACCATCTACCATCAGCCGGACCCCTCACAACCCGGCTACAACCCCAATGAAGAACACGCGTTGATGTTCGGTGGAGTGGCCCACGCGCTCCGGGATGACCTGAAT
>JALRGF010000287.1 GCA_023253495.1 Verrucomicrobiales bacterium | reverse complement strand
GGCGCGCTGCGCCCGGCGCTCCATGATGCGGCCCGCGCCCTCGGCTGGCCGGTGCGCGCCGGCTACGGCCTGACCGAGGCGGCCTCCACCGTGGCGGTTCAGGCTGCCGACGAACCCGATCCCACGCGCCTCACCGTGCTGCCGCACTGGCAGGCGACCGCCGGTGCCGACGGGGTGCTGTCGTTGCAGGGACCGGCGCTGCCCGAGGCGATCGGGTGCTGGGACGAGGCCGGGCACCTCCGCTGGCAGCCGGTGGTGCCGCCACTCCGCACCAGCGACCGCGTGCGTCTCGACGGGCGGTCCTTGGTTTTTCTCGGTCGCGCCGACCGCGTGATCAAACGCCTCGGTGAACTGGTCGACCTGGATCAGGTGGACCGCGCGCTGGCCGATGCCGCGCTGGCCGTCGGCGCCTTCGGCCGGGTGCGGATGCGGTGCGAACCCGACGCCCGCGCCGGTTGCCGGCTGGTGCTCGAATGCCTGAAGGCGGCCGAAGGCGGGTCGGTGGCGGCGCGGTTCGATGCTCTGCAGCCGGCTTTTGCGCGGATTGCGGAAATCCGGGTCGTCGAGGGATGGTCTGTCTCCCCGTTGGGAAAACCGCTCGGCTGAGGAACTGGGGCTCCGGTTTCGATCTCCCGGGAGCACTCGGTGCTTGACCTTTCGGCAGCGGGACGGCACACCACGGTGGATGCACGGCGGCCGGTATTTCCCAGCGATGGCGATGGCGCCTGGAAGAAAGGCGTGGAGCGTTGCGGGAGGAGCGGTCGTGGGCGCCATGGACTGCGGCGGATGGAGCGGGCCCGGCCTGCCGTTCTGGAGTGGGTGGGGGCTCGCGGCCCTGGCGGGCTTTCTGGCCGGGTGTTCGGAGAGCGATTCGGGCGGCGGACGGGGCGCGGCACCGGGGCGTGCGGCGGGGCGTGCGGCGGGGCCCTTGGCGGCCGCGGCGGCGGAAGCTTCGGCGGGCGGCGCCGGCGCGGGAGTCGGGCTGGCCGGGTCGGTCCGGGTTGAAGCGCTCGGTTGCGGGCGGCGCTGGCAGTTTTCTCACGGTGGTCCGGACGGGCTGGTGGGGACGACCGATGACCAGGTGCGCACGGGCGAGCTGGTCCTGCCGGGAAATACGGATGTCGAGATCCAGCTGCGCAGCCGGGATTTTATTTATGTGTTTTCCTGTCCGGAATTGAATTTGAAGGAGATCGCCGTTCCTGATCTTGAGTTCACGCTGTCCTTCCGCACCGGCAGCCCCGGCCGTCACGAGCTGGCGATGGATCCGATGTGCGGATTTCCGGCCGCGCCCGGTGAAACGATGGGGGTGCTGCGGGTTGTTTCGCCTCAGGAGTTCAGCGACTGGTCTGGACGTTCCGTTCACGGCCCCGGATGATAAAAGCCCGTTTTGTTTCGCATTCCGATGATTCCGACTCGATTTTTCTCTCTCCGCCCCAGGCGGCTCTGGTGGCTCGCGGTGCTGGCGCTCGGCGGGTGGCTCGCGTCCTGCCGCCGGGCCGCGGACCCGGCGGCCCCCGGCCCTTCATCGGCCTCCGATCCCGCAGCCGCGGTCGATCTCATTCCCAACCGCCCTCATCCCAGGGTGCTCGGGACGGCGCCGGTCTTCTCTCTGACCGATGAGCGGGGACAGCCGTTCCCTTCCGACCGCCTGGCGGGCACTCCATGGGTGGCAAACTTCATGTTCACCCGCTGCCCGACGCTCTGCCCGCGGCAGACCGCCGTGCTCAAGACGCTGCAGGACGGAATCCAGGCCAGGACCGGCCCGGCAGGCCTGCGCCTCGTCAGCTTCAGTGTCGATCCGGCCCACGACACCCCGGACGTCCTCAAAGCCTATGCCGCACAGGCCGGCGCCGACCCGCAGATCTGGACTTTTCTCACCGGTTCCGTCCCGGTGATCCGCGACACCATCAGCCGCGACGGATTCAAACTGGCCGTCACGGAAGACGCCTCCAGCCCCGGCGGCCTGCTCCACAGCCCGTTCTTCGTGCTGGTCGATGCCTGCCAGCGGCTCCGTGGTGTCTACGATTCGCAGGCGGCCGGGGCGCTTCGCGAGCTGTTGACCGACGTCGCCGCCCTCCGCGCCGAAAGGGTGGACGTTCCGGCCGACGTCGCCAGCCCCGCCTGGCTCGACGAGCGCCGGCGCGCCCAGCTGGCGACGGCACCGTCGATCCGACCGTTCCATCAGTTTTCCTTTTCCGACGAACGGGAGTCCAGCGGCATCACGTTCCGGCAGAAGATCGTCGATGACTCGGGCAAGCGGTTCAAGAGCGTCCACTACGACCATGGATCCGGGATCGCGGTGGCGGATGTCGATGGCGATGGCCTTTCCGATATTTATTTCGTGAACCAGGTCGGCGGCAGCGAGCTCTGGCGCAATCTCGGCGGAGGAAGGTTCGAGGACATCACGGAACGCGCGGGCGTCCGTCTCAGCGACCGCATCGGTGTTTCGGCGGCCTTTGCGGACATCGACAACGACGGAGATCCGGACCTGCTGGTGACGGCGGTCCGCAAGGGGAATGTGCTCTACGAAAACCTCGGCCAGGGGCGCTTCCGGAATATCACCGCCCGCTCGGGCCTTGCCTACCAAGGGCACTCTTCAGGAGTTGTTTTTTTCGATTTTGACCGCGACGGTCTGGTCGACGTGCTGGTGACCAATGTCGGGGTTTACACCAAAAATGAATCCCTCCGGGTGACGATGGAAAGCATCCGTGGCGAAGCGGACACCGGGGCCACGTATCACGTGGGCTTCGAGGACGCCTTCGGCGGCCACCTGAAACCCGACCGCAACGAGGCCAGCCGCCTCTACCGCAACCTCGGCGGCGGGCGTTTCGAGGACGTCGGCGCCGCTCTGGGGTTCGAGGACACCGGCTGGACCGGCGAGGCGGCGGCCGTCGACCTCAATGGCGACGGCTGGACCGACCTGTACCTGCCCAACATGCAGGGGAACGACCGCGTTTACCTGAACCGGGAGGGCCGGAAATTCGAGCGGGCCGGCCCCGAGCTGTTTCCGCGCACCCCTTGGGGTGCCATGGGGATCAAGGCGTTCGACCTGGAAAACGACGGCGACCTCGACCTCTATATCACCGACATGCACTCGGACATGAGTGAACATGTCGGTCCGGACAAGGAAAAGCGGAAGTCCGCCATGCAGTGGCCGCCA
Organism: Verrucomicrobiales bacterium; assembly: GCA_023253495.1. Taxonomy (GTDB): domain Bacteria; phylum Verrucomicrobiota; class Verrucomicrobiia; order Verrucomicrobiales; family V1-33; genus CAJBME01. The sequence continues at coordinate 878 of JALRGF010000287.1, read as the reverse complement.
TCGTTCCTCGCCACCTCAGCGGAGAGCAGCCTCTTCGGCAATGCCTTCTTCCGGAATGCGGGCAACGGCAGCTTCGAGGAGATGTCCGACACGCTGAATGCGGAAAATTACTGGCCCTGGGGGCCGAGTGTGGACGACTTGAATGCCGACGGCTTCGACGATGTCTTTGTCACCGCGAGCATGAATTTCCCGCTGCGCTATGGCACCAATTCGCTTCTCCTCAACGACGCCGGCACCGGCTTCCGCGACAGTGAGTTCATCCTCGGTGTCGAGCCGCGGGCCCGCGGCTCCGCGATGCCGTGGTTCGAGTTGGACGTCAAGGGCGCCGACCGCGACGCCCCCATCCTCGAAACCCTCCGCAAAGCGGTCACCCTGCCGGACCCGCTCCCGGACCGCCTCGTCGTCTGGGGCGCGCGCGGCAGCCGCGCCTCAGTCATCTTTGATCTCGATGACGACGGGGACCTCGACATAGTGACCAATGAGCTGAATGACCACCCGATGGTGCTGCGCAGCAATCTGTCGGAAAAAAAGCCCGACTTTGGATATCTCAAAGTCCGGCTGGAAGGCACCCGATCAAATCGCAGCGCGCTCGGCGCGGTAGTCCGCATCGAGGCTGCCGGTCGGAAAATGATGAAGGTCAAGGACGGCCAGGTCGGCTACCTGTCCCGCGGCGACTTGCCGCTCTATTTCGGCCTCGGGACGGCAACCGCGGTCGACCGCCTGGAGGTGACCTGGCCGACCGCATCGCCTCAGAGGTGCGCAGGTGGCGTGAGAGTTTTTCCTGGGCATATGTGTGCGGCTATGGTCAAGCGCTGACCTGAGAAGAAGGCGAGGCAAGGACAGAGGGCCGGCCAACAGTCTGAGGTGCTCTCGGGAGA
>JALRGF010000257.1 GCA_023253495.1 Verrucomicrobiales bacterium | reverse complement strand
GCCGGTTGAGAATGCAAAACAAGAGAACTCTCCATGAGCCAGACCCCAACCCACCCCTCCCAGCCCATGGCCCACGCCCCTTCCCCAACGCCGACCCGCGAAAGCAAATTTCTTTCAGATCAGACTTCAGTCGGCTGGAGGGGCCGCTGACGCTTACTCCGAACGACCTCCGGTGCCGTTATCCGTGCTGCTTCCGCTTTCCGGTTCCGCCGCGCCCCCGTGGTCGCGTGCGATGGCATCCGGCAGCTCGTTCACATCGTCGGCGCCGGTCCGCGGAAAGTGCCGAGCCAGCGCCTCGCCCACCCTCCGGATGGCGCCCACCACCCCGTCGGTCCACCGCTCCGCCCGGAACGCCTCAGCCATCACCGCGGCCGCACCGGCCCAGAGGGCATCGCCGCCGCACCCGTGGATGCCGGAGTCGCCGAGGATCGCGAACGTCTGCGATTTCGGCGCGATGAAAACCAGCACTCCGTTGCGGGCCGCGGTTTTCTCCATCCCGAGCGCGGCAAACCGACGGCGCGCCTCAGCCATCGGGTCGTCCACCGCGAGATGCGTCACCAGCACCCGGATTTCCCCGGTGCTCCGCGCCTCCGCTTCCCTGATGGCCCCGACCACCGCGGGTTCATTCAGCAACGCATTGAATTCATCATGGGTCATGGCAGGTCTCCTCTCCGGTCGCTTCGGGTGATCGTGGTATGGGTCGGGCTTTCCGCTTCCCGTCCTGTGTTCGTATGGTTGGTCTCTTTCATGGTTCCCGATGCCTGCGCCGCCGGCTCACCAGTCACCGCTGGCCCCGCCGCCGCCGAAACTGCCCCCGCCGCCGCTGAATCCGCCGCCACCCCCGCCCCATCCACCCCCGCCGCCCCATCCGCCGCCCCCCCAGCTCCCGCCGCCGGTGGTCACCGGCCCCCAGACGCGACGGCGCCCCCTGCGGTCGTATTCGATGTCGCGCCGGCCGGCCCACACAAAAAAGAGGAAGAACAAGATGAGCAGAAAGATCACCCAGAACGCCACGGACCCATCCGGCGACCGGCGCTCCGCCTCGGTAGTGCCGGTGCCGATGTATTCTCCCTGCGCGGCCGCCATCAGGGCGGACATGCCCGCCTGAATGCCTCCCGAGTAGTCGTTGGCGCGGAAGCGCGGGCGGATCTCGCGGGCGATGATCCGGGCCGCCAGAGTGTCGGGAATCGCCCCTTCCAGCCCGTAGCCGACCTCGATCCGCAGTCGCCGGTCGTCGCGGAACACAAACAGGACGGCCCCATTGTCGCGGTCGCCGCGCCCCACCCCCCACGCCTCCGCCGTGCGCTGCGTGAAATCCTCCAGGGCCTCGCCCTCCGGCACCCGCGGAAAGGTGGCCACCAGCATCTGGTTGGACGTGTCACGCTCAAACTGCTCCAGCTCCTGCCGCAACGACTGCGCCGTGGAGGGATCGAGCAACCCGGCCTCGTCATGCACATACGTCGCCGGCTTCAGCGGCAACGGGGCCGCCGACAACATGCCGGCGACCAGCCAGAGCCCGCTCAGCACCAGCCACCGCAGACTCCACACGCGCCGGACGCGGCGGGGCGACCGCACCGGCGCGGCGCCGGCCGATGGCATCAGCCGGTTCATGATCCGCGGATTTTCCGGCGGCACGGGCGCCTTACTGGCCGGGCTTCTTTTCAAAATTGAATTCCACCTTCGGTGGCGCCTCGGAGCCGGCCACCGCCTTGAAGTACGGTTTGGGCGTGAACCCGAGCGCCCCCGCAAACAAGGCCGCCGGCATCCGCTTGATCTCCGTGTTGTAGGCGAGCGCGGTTTCGTTGAACTTGCGGCGCTCCACCGAGATCCGGTTCTCAGTGCCCGCCAGCTCGGTCTGCAGCCCGAGAAACCCCTCGTTGGCCCGCAGCTGCGGGTAGTTCTCCGCCACCGCCAGCAACCGCCCGAGCGCCCCGCCCAGCCGCGATTGCGCCGCCTCCCACTGCTGCAGCGTCGCTTCATCCGGCACCGTGCCCGGCTGCAGGTTGATCTTGCCCACCGACGCGCGCGCCTCGGCAATTTCGGTCAACGTGCCTTTTTCAAAATTCGCCTGACCTTCCACCGCCCGCACATAATTCGGAATCAGGTCGAACCGGCGCTGATACACATTCTCCACCTGCGCCCACGCCTGATCCACGCCCTCACGCAGGCCGACCAGGCGGTTGTATGTGCCGCAGCCGGCCATGCCGAGAACAAGCGCACCCAGCACAATGAGCGCAAGGCATCCGAGTGGAGAGAGCTTCTTCATGGCCGGTGATCATTCCGGTGCCCGCCGACCCCGGCAAGACGAAAAACCACAACGGTTTGTAACCGGCGGCGGCATCGGTCACGGGAAATCCGGTTTGCGCGGCCCGGCTGCAGGCAGGAGGCTTCCTGCGGACGAGGCAAGGGTCAGCGCCCGGTGCGGCGCAGGAGGCGTGCGCGATCATCCCCGCTGAGCGTGGTCGACGTCTGCACCCACTCGCGGGCGGCATCGGGATCCCGCTCGATCCAATCGCGGATGCCTTCATCAAGGGCGTCGCCCCGGAGGTCGGCATCGGAAATGGTGGCAGCCCATTCGTAGGCGGAAGCGGGATCGTCTTTCGCCAGCGTGTCGGCAAACGCACGGATGGCGGAATCCCGGACCGGTCCGGACGGCTGCGACACAAGCCACTGGCTGGCCGACATCGCATCATCCTGCGTCCAGCGGGCCGCCAGCGCCGCCGCCGCGGAACGCTGGTGGTCGTCGCCCGGGCCCTCGCCCAGCCGGGCGGCCAGCGCCGGCAGATCGTCCGCGGGAACATTCTCAGCGAGGCCGGGCAGGACCGCCGTCGGATAGGGCGTGTCGAGAGTGGCCAGCCGGGCGCTGGCCGCGGCAAAGTCGGTTTCCATCCACTCGGTGATGACGTTGCGCACGGCGAACCCGGCCATTTCCTCGGGCAGCTGGCGGGCCCATTCAAGGGCGTTGACCGGATCCACCTCGGCATACCGGTTGGCAATCTCCCGGGCGAGTTCGGCGCGCTGGGGCAGGGAGTCGTGCCGGGCGAGCACGCTGGCAGCGGCCGCCGGATCGTGCTGGCACAAATCGGTCAGAGCGTAGTGGCTGCAGCGGGCCTGCACGTCCGGAGGCAGCGTCTGGAGCCATTTGACCGCATTCTCGGGATCGATCCGGAAATAATTCGTCGCGAGGTGACCGGCTGCTCCCTCCATTTCGGAAGGAGTCAGGGTGGCAATATTGGCATTGAAATAAGCGACAGTGGCCCCGAGGTCGCGATCGGCCCACGCGCTGAGCACCGATTCAAAATCCGTCTCGCTGGCCTGCTCCCCGGCCTTGCGCAGTTTGGCATCGAGGAATTCCTCCGGCCCGCGATCCACGATTGCCGCGGCAATCATTTCCCAAGTGCTGGCCGCGGCCCGGCTGGAGTTCTGGTGCGAGCGGAACTGGCCTTCCACCGCCTCAAATGCATCCAGAACCACCGCCAGCTGATCCCCGCGCAGCGAGCGGATGAACTCCTTCACCGCCGCTCCGCGCACTCCCGGATCCCCCACCGCCACCAGACCGCGCAGGGCCGACCGCAGGTCGTCGTTCCGGGCCGCCATGATGGCGGATGCCGCCGCCCGCCGGAAGGCCGCAGCATCCGATGGCGACCGCCCGGAAACAGGGGCCTCAGCCCCGGCCGGCGGCGTGCCCGCCGTCGCGACCGTCCCGACCGTCACGGCACGGGCCGGCCTCAAGCCAGCCCCCGGGTCCCCGGAACTCCCCCCGAGGCGGCCGAGCCCGAAACCTGCAGCCACACCAATCCCCAGGATCAGGGCACTGCGAAATAAAGCAGCGTTCGATGACATGGGTCGTTTTATGCCTCCCCCGGGAGCGGTTGACAAGCCTTTCCAACCCCGCCCCCTCCGGGCAATCAGGGGGAAATATCCCTTGACCAATGGGGACGGATTTTGCTCTATGCGGGTGGGATCCGTCCGTCCGAGGAAGCGGCCGCCACTGCCGTCCGTCTCCTCGCCCCGTCATCCCATCCGCGCTTCGCCCATGATTCACCGCACGCTCTCCACCGCCCCCGGACATCCACCCGGACGCGCCGCCTTCCGCGCCCTGATGCTCGCGGCGGCCCTGCCGCTTTCGCCGGTCGCCCACGCTCAGGATCCGGCCGCCGATCCGGCCGCCCTCGCCGCCCCGGCCGCCCAGATCGTCCGCTCCATCGATGTCCGGGCCGCCGGCGGCACCGGGGTCGACCGCAACCGCGTGCTCTCGAACATGAGCCTGAAGGTCGGCACCCCGTACACCCAGGAAAAAAGTGATGCCGACATCAAGAACCTGATCGCCTCCGGCGTGGCCGCCAACGTCAGCATCATTCCCGAACCGTCGGGCGACGGCGTCAAGCTGACCGTGGTCGTCGAGCCGCGCACCAGCCTCGGCGAAACCGTCTTCCTCGGCAATACTTCGATCCCGAGCCGCGACCTCGAAGACGCCATCGAACTGCCGACCGGCGGTGTGGTCGACGACCTCAAGCTCCAGGAGGCCGCCACCAAAATCCGCGAGGAATACCAGAAAAAAGGATTCCCGGACGTCGACATCCGGTACCAGCAGGAAAAGGCCGCTGAAACCGGCTTCACCCGCGTCACATTTTACATCACCGAAGGCGAGCGCGCCCTGCTCAACGACATCCGCTTCGAAGGCAATACCGTCTTCAGCGCCCGGGAACTCAAACCGCTTGTCGAAGTCGGGGACCGCGACTGGTGGCGCGTGTGGAACCTCACCAAACGCATCAATTCGGAAAAACTGGAAAAAGACGTCACCGCCATCCAGTCGAAGTACCAGGACAACGGCTACATGAACGCCCGGGTCACCGGAGTCGACCGCGTTCCCGTCGGCAACAAAGTGGACGTCGTCTTCCGCATCGCCGAGGGTGACAAGTTCGACATTTCCGGCGTCGGCATCGAAGGCATGAGCAGCTATCCGAAGGAGGAACTGCTGCCCAGCCTGGCGCTGACCGCCGGCGAGCCGTACTCCGCCGGCTCCATCAAGGGTGACCTCAAACTCATCCGCGACTATTACGGGGCCCGCGGGTACGCCGACGTCCAGGCGACCCCGCGCATCGTGCGCAGCGGCCCCGGCCAGCTGGCCGTGACCTACGCGGTCACCGAAGGCACCCGCTCGTACATCCGCAAAATCAACATCGACGGCAACCAGAAGACCCGCGACGAAGTCATCCGCCGCGAACTGGCGGTGGTGCCCGGTGAGGAATTCAGCACCACCAAGCTCGAAGTCTCCCAGCGCCGGTTGCAGAATCTCGGCTACTTCGAATCCCCTGACAAAGGCGGGGTCGAATTCTTCCCGACCGACACCGACACTCCCGGCTACAAGGACATTAACATCACCGTCCGGGAAAAATCCACCGGCCAGGTCCAGTTCGGCGTCGGCTTCAGCAGCATCGACAGCCTGATCGGCATCATCGAGCTCCAGCAGACGAACTTCGATCTGTGGAACTGGCCGAGCTTCACCGGTGCCGGCCAGAAATTCCGCACCCGCGTCCAGTACGGCAACAAACGCCGCGACTTCGCCGTCGAATTCACCGAGCCGTGGTTCCTCGGTGAGCGGCTGGCTTTCGGCACCGAATTGTTTTACCGCGAGCTGCTCTACCTATCGGACTATTACGACCAAACGAATATCGGCGGCGCCCTCAGTCTGACCAAACCGGTCGGCGAACACGGCCGCCTGCGCGGGGAATACCGCCTGCAGAATGTCACCATCGACGACATCGATGACGATGCCAGCCCGGAAATCCGCCAGGAGGAAGGCGACTATCTCGCCAGCACCGTCGGGCTGACGTATACGTACGACACCCGCGACGTCCTGCTCGGGCTGACCCGCAAGGGCCACAAGCTGACCTTTGACGCGGCCGTTTCCGGACTCGGCGGGGACGTCGAGACCTACGACTTCGGCCTCTCCGGGGCGAAATATTTCAGCCTGCCGTTCGACACCATCTTCAAGATCGAAGGGGCGATCGAAACCGTCGACAACTGGGGCGGCGACCGCGTGCCGATCTTCCAGCGGAAATTCCTCGGCGGAGCGAACAACCTGCGTGGCTTCGACTACCGCGACGTCGGCCCGAAGGACGAAAATGGCGAACCGATCGGCGGACGCACCTCGACCTACGTCACCGCCGAGTACAATTTCCCGCTCTTCTGGAATTTCCGCGGCATCGTCTTTGCCGACCTCGGCATGGTGTCCGACTCGGTCACCGACTGGGGCGGCGACTGGAATTCCGACGTCGGCCTCGGCCTGCACCTCTACAACATTCTGCCGCAAGGGCCGATCCGGGTGGAAGTCGGTTTCCCGATCCAGGCCGATGAGGAAAACGACAACGGAGCCCGCTTCAACTTCAACATCGGATACCAGTTCTAGTCCGCCCGTCCCGACCGCCGGAGATTGGCGGTACTGGCCGTTGCGCGGGCACGATCTGCGACTACCATTTCGCTTTCCAATCCACTCCATGAAACTCGCTTCCTTCGTTCCCGTGGCCCTCGCCGCCGCCCTGTGGCTCGGTGCGCCCACTCCCGCCGCCGCCCAAGGCTCCTTCAAGATCGGCATCATCGACATGAAGCGGGTCTTCTCCGAGTACTACAAAACCAAGGACGCGGAAAAGTCGGTCAATGACGGCAAGGAGGCCGCCAAAAAGCAGCTCGACGAGCGCAATGCCAAATACCGCGACCTGATCGGCAAGTGGCAGGAGTCCCAGAAGCTCATCAACGACCCGGCCATCAGCGAGGAGCTGCGCGCCCAGAAGCGCAAGGAAGCCGAGGAACTCTCGTCCGAAGCGAAAAGCCTGGAACGTGAAATGGCCGAGTTCCGCCAGCGCCGAGAGCAGCAGCTGCAGGAACAGGTGACCCGGGTGCGCAAGGGCATTCTCGACGAGATCAAGGTGCTCGTGGAAAAGAAAGCCAAGGACGCCAATTACGACCTCGTGTTCGACAAGTCCGGCATGGGCGTCAACGGCGTGCCGTTTCTGCTCTTCTCCAAGGATGCAGTCGACTTCAGCCAGGACATCGTCAATGAGCTGAACAAGGACGCACCGAAGGAAGCAGCCGCTCCCGCGGCCGACAAGAAGAAGTAACCCCCGGTGACGGTTTCCGAGCTCACAGCCACGCTGGGCGGCACCCTCCTGTCCGGCGGCGGTGATACCGCTTTTACCGGATGCCAGTCGCTGGCCGAGGCCGGCCCGGCGGACCTCAGTTTTTTCGGCAACGAGAAATACCTCCCGGCCCTGCGCGCGACGCGGGCCGGAGTGGTGCTGGTGCCGGACGCGGTGCCTGAAGGGTTTGCCTCACTGGTGCCACAGGCCGCACTGGTCGCCGTACCCAATCCGTCTCTGGCCTTTGCCCAGGTGATGGCCCGGCTGGCCCCTCCACCGCCACCTTTCCGGCCGGGTGTACACCCGACGGCCGCAGTCGCTCCCGGCGCCGAGTTTGATGCCACGCGGGTGTCGATCGGCCCGCATGCGGTCGTCGAGGACGGGGTGCGCATCGGTCCGGGCACGAGCATCGGGGCCGGCGTCTTTCTGGGTGACGGCGTGGTCGTCGGGGCCGACTGCCTGCTGCACCCGCGGGTCAGTGTGATGCGGCAGTGCCGTCTTGGGGACCGGGTCATCCTGCACCCGGGAGTGGTCATCGGGGCGGACGGATTCGGGTTCGAGCAGGTGGCGGACGGCCGCCGCGAAAAAATCGCCCAGACCGGCACGGTGGTGATCGACGACGACGTCGAGATCGGGGCCAATTCCTGTGTCGACCGCGCCCGTTTCGGCCAGACCCGCATCGGCGCCGGCACCAAGATCGACAACCTCGTCCAGATCGCCCACAACGTCAGCATCGGCCGGAATTGTGTCATCGCCGGCCAGACCGGCGTGGCCGGCAGCACCCGCCTGCACGATGGCGTCACCCTGGCCGCCCAGGTCGGCATTGCCGGCCACCTCGAAATCGGCAGCGGCGTGGTCATCACGGGGCAGTCCGGAGTGGGCAAAAGCATGCTCCAGCCGGGCGTTTACATGGGCGACCGCGCCGAACCGATACGCCGCATGCTCCGCATCATGGCCGCCGTGCACCAGCTGCCCGAACTCGTCCAGCGGCTGCGCGCTCTGGAAAAAAAGCCGCCCCCGGACGCCGACCGCTGACCTTTTATGTCCCCGATCACCACAGACGCCGCCCCGGCGGCCATCGGTCCGTATTCCCAAGCCGTCCGGACCACCCAGGCTCCGGCGGCCCCCGGCGGACTGATCTTCACCAGCGGACAGCTGCCGATCGACCCGGCAACCGGCACCTTTGTGCCCGGCGGCGTCGCCGAACAGACCACCCAGGTCCTGAAAAACCTTCAGGCCGTGCTGGAGGCGGGCGGCAGCTCGCTCGCCCATGTGGTCAAGACCACGGTGTTCCTCAAGGACATGAACGACTTCGCGGCCATGAACACCGTCTACGCGTCGTTCTTCCCGAGCCACCCGCCAGCCCGCTCCACCGTCGAGGTCGCCCGCCTGCCCAAGGACGCGCTGGTCGAAATCGAGGCCGTGGCCGTGACCGCCTGAAGCGGGCCGGGCCTCCATGAGAAACCATGACTGTGGTGGCATGACCAGCATGCCGACCCGGGAAGCAGGAACATTTGCCAGGGCCGCCCGCCGGGCCTACTAAAAGCCATGTGGTCGCCCCAGCGCATTGCCATCGTCGGGTCAGGCTCGGTCGGTGCTTATTACGGAGCCCGTCTCGCCCGGGTTGCCGACGTCGCCTTCCTGATGCGGCGCGATCTCGCTGCGGTGCGTGCCCGCGGTCTCGAGATCCGATCGGTCGCGGGGGATTTCCACCTCGACCCGGTGGCGGCCTGTGCCAGCACGAAGGAAATCGGACCGGTCGATCTGGTCTTGATCGCGATCAAGACCACCGCGAACAACCGGCTGCCCGGACTGGTGCCGCCCTTGCTGAAGCCCGGCACGGTGCTGTTGACCCTGCAGAACGGGCTGGGCAATGAAGCGTTTCTCGCCGAGCATTTTCCCGGCCACGGCATCCTTGGCGGTCTTTGTTTCGTCTGCATCAACCGCGGCGAGCCGGGGGTCATTCATCACCTCGCCCATGGCAGGGTCGAGATGGGGTCGTGGAATCGCCCCGAAACCCTCGCTCCGGTGGCGGAGCTTTTTTTGAAAGCAGGCCTCGACTGCCAGGTGCTGCCCGATCTCGGACTGGCACGCTGGCGGAAGCTGGTCTGGAACGTGCCTTTCAATGGTCTCGCCATCGCCGCGGGCGGACTCGACACCCGACGGATTCTCGACGACCCCGCTCTGGTGGAAAGAACCCGCGCCCTCATGTCCGAAGTGATCCGGATCGCGGCGGCGCTGGGCCACACAATCCCCGTCTCTTTCGCCGAAGCGAACATCGCGGGCACCCGCGAGATGGAGCCCTACCAACCCTCAAGCCTCATCGATCACCTCGCCGGCCGCGCGGTGGAGATCGACGCGATCTGGGGTGCTCCCCTGCGGGCGGCGCGTGACGCGGGTGTGGCGGCCCCGGAGCTGGAGCGGCTCCATCGTGAGATTGGCGCGGCGACCGGTGCGGCCCCGCATTGAGGCCCGTCCGACGCGCTACCTGATCACCTCACACCAGCCCTTCCACACACCTCCGAAGCTCTCGGCCAGACCGCCGCCACCACCCTCGCCCCCCTGAACCGCCTCGCCGCCGGCACTGATCAGGTCGGGGCCCGGCATTGCGGCGTTCGAGGTTCAAGGTTGCGGACAGTCAAGACCGTGTGGTCACGCTGCCGGTGAACGGCACTTGCTGAAATCCTCGTGTCCGTCTCATACTCGGAACCATCCACGTCTCCCGGCGCTCTTCCGAGCGGCTCCGAAGCGGACCCGGTAAACGTGCTCACTTCCGACATACCATGACCCAGCAAGAGCAATGTGATGACCGAAGGGTGGACCGGCGGTGGTTCCTGAGGCGGGCGGGGGCGGCCGGCTTCGGGGGGTGTCTCGGCGGATCGATCGCCCGGGCCGCGGAACCCGGGGGGGCCGCAGAGCCGACCGGGCTGGTGGAGTTCCTGCGGCGTTCGGCGGGAGGGTGGTCGCTGGCGGCCTATGCGAAGTGGCTCGGGGCCGCCAATGCCTTCAAGGAGGGCGATGAGCTGGCCGGGCTGGCGGCGGACGAGCGGGTGCCGCGGGAGCAGGCGCGTCGACTGCTGGCGGCGACCACGCTCCGGGAGATCGACGCGCATCCGGTTTTCCGCGACTCCCTGCAGGCGGCGATCACCGGGGCGATCGAGCCCGGGGTGGCGGCGCGCCTCGCTCCGATGACGCTCGGGGAACTGAAGACGTTTCTGCTCACCCGCGACGAGTCCGCCATCAAGGCGATCATGCCCGGACTTTCCAGCGAGGTGATCGGGTGTGTGGTCAAAATTCTTTCCGACGCCGAACTGATCGCGGTTTCCGCGAAAATCTTCAATCCGCTGCCGGGGTCAAACATCGGGGCGCGCGGGTACCTCGGGGCGCGCATCCAGCCGAATTCGCCGACCGACCATCCCGATGACATCGTATGGCAGGTGTTCAACGGCTTTGCCTATGGAGTGGGCGACGTCGTGCTCGGCACCAACCCGGTGAGCAGCGAGCCGGAAAGCGTGCGCACCATCGAGCTGGCGTTGAAGGACATTGTCGAGACCTTCGGGTTGGCCGGAGTGCTGCCGCACTGCGTGCTCGCCCACATCAATTGCCAGGCGGAGGTCGAGGCGCGCTGGCCCGGGTCCACCGGCCTGTGGTTTCAGAGCATTGCCGGCAGCGACGCGGCAAACCGCACGTTTGATGTGACGCTGGAGCGGCTGCAGGCGATTGCCGATTCGCGGACAAGCCGGTTCGGTCTGTATTTTGAGACCGGCCAGGGGGCTGATTTCACCAATGGGCATGCGCAGGGCATGGACATGGTCTTGCACGAGTCGCGCAAATACGGACTGGCGCGGCATTTGTCGAGGCGCCTGGCCGTGGCCACCGGCCGGCGTCCCTGGCTGCATGTCAATGACGTGGCGGGATTTATCGGTCCGGAGGTTTTCCGCAACCGTGACCAGCTGGTCCGTTGCTGCCTCGAGGACCTTGTGATGGGTAAGCTGCACGGCCTCTGCATCGGACTGGACGTCTGTGCCACGCTGCACATGGACCTCGGACTGGACGACCTCGATCACTGCCTGGAGCGGGTGGCCCCGGCCAATCCGGCCTACCTCATGGCGCTGCCGACAAAAATCGATCCGATGCTCGGGTATCTGACGACCGGTTTTCAGGACCACCTGCGCCTGCGGAAAATGTTCGGGTTCCGGATCAACGAACCGATGCGCGAGCTGTTCGAGCGGCTGGGCGTGGTCAACGAGGCCGGTGACCCCGGAGAGCATTTCGGCGACCCCCGGCGCCTCTTCATCGCCTACCGCCGCCGCAAAGGTGACACGCGCGGGGAGGGCGCGCTGCTCGCCGAAGCGGAGCAAAAAATGGCGGAAGTCCGGGCGCGTGGCGTGTTCCTCACCGAGGGACAGGGGAGTGAGCCGCAGATGGTGCGGCCGGACATCGACCGCGCGGTACGCGCGATCGACGCCCGAGCCCGCCGGAGCATCTGGGCCGAATACGACCCCGGGTTCCTGCCGTCGCTGGCCCCGGCCATGGTGCTGCGGACCCGGGCCGGCAGCCGCCGCGAATACATCCTGCATCCGGCGACCGGCGAGCGCCTGGACGAGGAGTCCGAATCCCGCTTGCGCGCCTGGGCCGCGGAGGCAGCCGGGTCCATCGACGCGCAGATCGTGCTCAGCGACGGCCTGAATGCCGTGGCCATCATGGCGGACGCGCAGCGCAAGCCGTTTCTGGAAGCGCTGGAGCGGAACCTGCATGCCCGCGGGATCCGGCTCTCACCGCGCCTCATCGCCCTGGAACGCGGCCGGGTCCGCGCCGGGTACCGGGTCGGAGAGCTCCTCTTTGCCGGTGCCGACCGGCCGCGAGCCATCCTCCATGTCATCGGCGAGCGCCCCGGATCCGGACACGACGCCTTCTCCATTTACATGACAGTGGCCTCCGGCGACATCTGGGCCGCCACCGGCACCGTCGATCACGACCGCACCCGCGTCGTCTCCGGCATTTCCACTACGACCCTCGCCCCCGTGGCCGCGGCCGAGGAAGCCGGGCGGATCTTCGCCGCCCTGTGGACGGCGCCGGGACAGCCGGGGCGATAACGCTCAGAAGCGTGGCCCCCGCCATGAGCACCACACGCCGGCAGCTGAGGCTGTGGCCCATTGTATGCTCAGAGGGAAAAGATCTCCGTCGCCACGCGAAGACGCTGCTGAGTGATCGGTGTCCGCAGAGGGAGCCTCGGCGCCAGCTCCACCCCATCTCTTCCCCGGCACCGGCCTCCTGAAGCAACCTCTTTCAGATGGAGGGTCGCGGCCGTGCGCGCGGTGGCGGAGACGCAGACCGCGGGAGTGGCGCTGTACGTCGCCCTCTTCCCGTCGATCGGCGGCGAGACGATCGAACAACGCGCTGAGCGGCTCAAAGCGGCGTGGTGTCCGGAGGAGGCCGGGTTGCTGGTGGTGGCCGATACCGGTGCCAACCGGTGCACCTATCTGTCGCACGTGGCCGAGACCGGTCGCCTGGGCGCGGCCGAACTGCAGCGGATTTTCAGCGAATCGAGCGCCGCCGCCGCCGCCGCCAGAGGAACCAGTGCGGACAAGATGCTGGTTGTGATTGAAAACCTGGTGCCGCGGCTCCGGGCGGCGGTGGACGCGCCCCATGAACCGGCCGCGTCCCGATGGGACCCGCGGGCGTGGAGGCAGTACCTCGGCCTGCCTCCGTCATGGCCAAGGTCCACGGCCTGATCGTCGTTCCGCTCGACAGCAGGGGCACACTCAGGCGCGAGGTCGTGGGTGGCGTGGAGGTCACGGCCCACGTCGTCGCCTACCTGCGCTGACGGCGCCGCCTCGCTGGGATCTCCGGCT
>JALRGF010000200.1 GCA_023253495.1 Verrucomicrobiales bacterium | reverse complement strand
ACCGGGAATGCGCCCGGCCCAGATTTCCAGGAGGACCGTGGTGGCCGCGAGGATGGCGGGGCCGAGGACGAGGCCGGACGCCCCGAACTGGACCAGTCCGCCGACCACCGACAGAAAGACCGGGACGGTGTGAATCCGCAGGCGGTTGCCGACCAGCACCGGGCGGAGCAGGTTGTCAATGGTACCGACAATCATGAATCCCCAGGCGCTCAGAATCACTGCCTTGCCCCAACTGCCGTCCAGCAGCAGGAACAACGCCGCCGGCAGCCAGACGACAAAAGCCCCGAGCACTGGCACCAGCGAGAGCAGCGCCATGACCACACCCCAGAGCATCGGCGCCGGCAACCCGAGCCACCAGAACATCAGCCCCCCCAGCAATCCCTGCACCGCCGACACAAAAAGGGTGCCGTAAACTGTCGCATGAATCGTGTCGCCCACACGCCGCACCAGCAGATCCATTTCCGACGCCCGCAGCGGCGACAGGTGCCGCAGCGTGACCAGCACCGCACCGCGGTCGCGCAGGAAAAAAAACAGCAGATAAAAGGTCAGCAGAAAATCCAGTGCCTGAAAAACCGAGCCGGTCACAAACGAGCCGGCCCGCGTGATGAGCCAGGTCGAGAATGTCCGGATCATGCCCGGTGGATCAATCTGGCCGGCCAGCCGCTCAATCAATGGAGCGACCGCCCCCGTCTCCCCCAGCGTCCGCTTCCACGTACCCGCGGCCATTCTGGACTCGATGAGTTCCGCACCCTTGACCGCCTGCACGATCAGCTGCTGGCCGACCAGGGTCATCGGCGCCACCACGATCAGCCCGATGACCAGTACGGAAACTGCCGTGGCCACGCCGGGGTGGCGGATCCGTGACTCCACCCGGCGCTGAAACGGCGTGAACAGAATGGCCAGGGTGACCGCCCACGTCAGCGGTGACAGAAACGGGATGGTCAGCCGGTAGCACAGATAAAATCCCAGTGCCGTGGCCACCATCAGCACCAGCGTCTGCACATGGGAGCGGGTCGCCCAGTCGTCGGCCTCCTCCTCCTCCTCGTCCTCGGCGGTCGGCTGGCTCTCAGGTGTGGTCATGCCTCAGGGGCGGACAGGAATGACAGCCGCTGGATTGATGCAACGCGACGCCGGCGGCTTGTCCAATTGAAATGCATGGCGTCGGCG
The DNA here is from genome assembly GCA_023253495.1 of Verrucomicrobiales bacterium. GTDB lineage: Bacteria > Verrucomicrobiota > Verrucomicrobiia > Verrucomicrobiales > V1-33 > CAJBME01. Next base: position 6,328 of record JALRGF010000200.1, on the reverse strand, counting down.
ACCGGGACGGGCGCCCGTCCCAGGCTCCCCCGAAACCTGATCCGGTCCCCGGACGCTCCTTTCCTTGATTCCTTCAGCCGCCGTTGCGCCGCAGGTCGCAGCCCTCCTCCAGCGGATGGCCGTCGACGAGGTGGTCGGCCAGCTGCCGCGCGAAGAACGGAGCGTGCAACGAGCCCTTGGACCCCAGGCCGTTGAAAAATGCCAGCTTTTCGCGCGCCGGGTGCACCCCGATGACCGCCCGGCTTTCACAAATGATCGGGCGCACCGCCGCCTGGTGGTCGACCACCTCGAACGGTCGCGGATGACGCACCGCCAGCCCGGCCTCCAGGACCGCCCGGGCCTCGGCGGTCGGCACGGTATCCAGATGCTCCCAGTCGTAGGTCGACCCGGTGCGCGCCAGCATCGGTTCATCGGCCGCGTTGTTCACACCGTCATGCCCCCTGGTACCGCCGTGCCCGCTCCCGCCCCCCTCCGCTGCCGGACCGCCGGCTCCCGCCTCCAGCGGCACAATCCACTGGCCCGCACTGAGAATGGTGCCGCGGTCGAGACCGGTCGTCCGCACGGTCAGGATCTCACCTTTGGCCGCCCGCCAGCGGATCCAGTGGAAAAACGGATTCTCCGCCGCCGCAAACCCCTGGCAAAAGACAATGCGTCGCGCCGGCCAGCCGGCCGCCTCCAGAGGATCCAGCCGGGCTTCGAGCAGGCACCCGAGCCGCCGCAGCCAGTCGCGGGCCGCTCCCAGATACCCGAGGGTATCAAGGTGCGCGCCATGAAATGCGCAGCCGCCGAACGGCCCGGCCTCCGGAATCCAGGCGCGCGCCAGATGCTGCTGCCGCGCGGGTTCCTGCCGTCGCTTCTCCCAGACCGCCGCCTCCTCGACACTCCGGAAAACCCGCCGCACCACCCGCGGATGGAAAAACCGCCTCCCCCAATCCGCCTCGATCCGCGCATAAAACGGACGCGCCGCCGCCAGCATCTCATCAACCCGCCAACCGAGCGCCAGCCGCTGCCCGGTAATCGGCGTGACCAGTCCGGCCGCCACTTTCGACGACGTCACCGCATCCCCCGGATCCACCACCAGCACCTCGCGACCGCGCCACACCAGTTCACACGCCAGCGCCGTGCCCGCCAGCCCCTGCCCCACCACCAGAAACTCCACGGCCGCCGCCATCGTCAGAGACCGCGATACGTAAACAGATCCGCCACCCGCTCGGGCCCGCCGGTCGCCCGCCCCCACGCCTCCGCCACTTTCGCCTGCATGTTCCGGGTCAGCCGGCGCCCATTCCGCGCCCGCTGCACCTGTTTGTGCGTCAGCGACGCCGGACTGGCCACCACCAGCGCGTGGTTGTCCAGCCCCCGCGCCCGCATCAACGCATCCAGCGGTTGCACCCCCAGGTCGCGCCCGCCTTCCGGTTCCTTGGTTTTCAACTTCAATGGCTCCATGGTTCGCCACCTACCATCGCCCGCCCGCCGGACCTGTCATCACCGGGATCCCGTTTTCCGCGCGCGGCGTTTCGCCCGGCCTCCTTGACAGGGAAACGAGCGCTTTTAGTGTAGGTTCATATCATTTCATCTGCCGCCCCGCCCCCGGAGCCCGGTGGCCCCGTCAGCCCGGCATCCCCCGGCTCTGACCCCGATTTCCATGAAAATTGATTCCCTTGCCCCTTCCCCGTCCCGCCCAAGGCCCCTCGCTGGTACCGCCGCGTTCGCCGCAAGCGCGGGCCTGGCCCTGCTGGCCGCCGCTCCCGCCACCCGGGCCGGTGTGACCGCGCCCACTCTATGGACGGAAAACGGCCATGCCTACGAAGTCGTGGTGGTGCCCGACGGCATCACATGGAGCGACGCCCGGGACGCCGCCGCCGCCCGCGGCGGGCACCTCGTCACCCTCACGTCCGAGGCCGAAAATCAGTTTGTTCACGGACTGATTGCCGACGAGGCCACCGCCTGGGTCACCATCGGCACCGCACCCAATGAGTCGACCTCCGGCCCGTGGATCGGACTTTTGCAGGCGCCGGGCTCGGCCGAACCCGCCGACGGCTGGGGCTGGGTGACCGGTGAACCACTCGGGTTCACCCAATGGGAAATCAACCGCCCGAATGATGTCGATGGCATCGAACATTTCGGACAGTTCTTCGGGGTCGGCGTCGGCAACCGGGCGGCCACTTGGAACGACCTTCCGAACCGCGGCAGCGACCTCATCTCGATCGTGGCCACCAACCCGCGCGGTTTCATCGTCGAATACCCGGCCGTCCCCGAACCAACGACCGCGGCCACCCTGCTCGTTGCCCTCACCCTTACCCTGCGCCGCCGGCGGCCATCGGAGGCATGTGCCGAGCTGCCGGGGGAGGTTTGATCGATGCGCCCGGGCCGATGGGCCGCAGTGACTGCGGCGGTCACGGGCGGACGGCATCAAGCCGGGACCGCCGCAGACCCTGCGGCTCAACGCCACCGCCTCTTCGTCAAAAAAACGTCCGGCGCCCCCCATCCGATGGAGCCGTATGGCGGGAAAACCGCTTTGAAGCGACACCTTTCGGGCCGTCGTGCCAGTCCCGCTGCGATGTTGTGGCCACCGGCTTCCGGACTGTACCAGCGGTCGCATCACGGAAAGGGAACTCCGCAACTATCAACCGTAACGCGCATCTGCCGGCACGGGCTCCGGGCATCGTCCATCGTCCTCCCATTCCCCTCTCCTCCCCCTCAACTCCCCACAACTCCCACCTGACACTATGTCCAACACCCGCCCGCCCCACCCGTTTCAAGGCCCCCTGCCCGTCGCGTACGGCCCCGATTACGCCCTCCACACCGGCCTCGAAACCGTCACCAAGTCGCGATTGGTGGCGGAAATGATCATGGCCGGGGAAGCCGGCGACGTGCACCTGTTCCCGCCGCAACCGGCCACGGCCGCGGAACTGCGGAGCATTCACGATGCCCGCTATGTCGACTCCATTCTCGACGGCACCGCGGATTACGCGGAATTCGGCCGGTGGTCGAAAGAAGGACTGGCCAGCGTGCTGGCCACCACCGGCGGCATGCGCGATGCGGTTTCCGAGGCGCTGCGGGTCGGGCGCTCCGGCAGCCTGTCCAGCGGCCTGCACCACGCCCGGCATCGCCACGGATGCGGCTTCTGCACTTTCAACGGCCTCGCTCTCGCCGCTCTCGAGGCGCTCCGGCACGTCGACACCGTGGGCATCCTTGATCTCGACGCCCATTTCGGCGGTGGCACTGCGGACATCCTCGGCGACAACCCCGGAGTCGCTCTGGCGGACGTCAGCGTCAGTCCGTTCGACCGCTGGAACCCGGTCGACCACGATCGCCACCGGGTCGCTCTGGTGGAGGAAGCTGAGGATTACCTGCCGACGGTGTCACATTCGTTCGGCGTTCTCGAAGGATGCGACCTGCTCCTCTACAACGCGGGCATGGATACGCATGAGCATGCCGGCGGACTCGCCGGCATCACCACCGATATGATCCGTGAGCGCGAGACGCTCGTGGTGCGCTGGGCCACCGAACGGCAGATCCCCGTCGTCTTCGCCCTCGCGGGAGGCTACCGGTGGGGCGGCCTGTCACTCGAGGACGTGGCACGACTGCACCTCGAAACCATCCGCGCCTTCACCACCTGAACCTCCTCCCGCTCGGGTGCGACCTGGTGCAAGGTCCGGGGCATCATCGACGCTTTTTATCCTTGGTATTGGAAACCGTATGGAGGAAGCTTTCGAACGGTTGGCCGCCGTTGGCGCCCGTGGCGGGCAGCAGCGTGAAGCGGTCCACGGCGCCCCCCATTCCGTCATTTCGGACCAGTGCCCCCGCGGTACCGGGCATGTGGCCATTCGGAATTTGCAGTTCAGGATGATCGAAAGGAGCCTTCCGGGAGACGACGCGCGGGTCGGTGAGCGATTCCATGAAGGCCACCAAGTCGTCAATTTCCTTGGTGGTGAGTTTGAGCGGGTGCATGGTGACCACGTCGGGGAAGTTCCGCTCGTAGAAGTTGCCGCCCCGGTTATAGAATTCCACGACTTCGCGGAGGGTCAGCATGCTGCCGTCGTGCATGTAGGGCGCGGTCAGGGCGACGTTGCGCAACCCCGGGGTTTTGAACGCCCCGTTGCCAATGGCAGGGGATTGGCGAATGCCTTCGAAGGCGTTGCCTGGCACCGGAAAATCCGGCTGAAGAAAAAGCTCTTCGTCGACAGCCAGTTTTGGCGCGACGCCGATCAGGCGGCGAAACCAATCATTGAAAGTCGCCGGATTCATTCCTGGTTGGGTTGCCATTTGTCTGGCTAAAACGGATTCGGACAAGGAATTTCCCAGGGGATCGATGCCTCCCACGCCGATGTCTTCGGCAGTGGGGGTGACGCCGATGTTGTAGAATCCGAGGTCGTAGAGGGCGGCGACTCCGTTGCCCATGGTCATCAATTCGACGACCGCCCCATCGCCTGGCGGCTGCAGGAAGGTGGTCGCATTGCTGAAGGCAGGGCCGTTGTGGCACGCCACGCAATTGGCCTTCCCTTGAAACAGCTTCAAACCGCGTTGCTGCTGGGCGCTGAGGGCTGTCTTTACCGGTTTGCGGGGTCTGCTGAACTGGTCGAACGGTGTCTGATCGGAGATCAGCGTCGATTCATACATCTGGATCGCCAGACCGAAGTAAAGACTGAAATTGGCCTCCATCTGGCTCCCGCTCCCTGGCTTGACCCTCATGGCGCGTCTGGCATCGAGTTGCGCGGCCAGAGCGACTTGTCCGGCGGTGCTGACGCTGGCTTCCAGGGGGATGGTTGGATCGACGGGAACCGGCGCCTGGCTGTTCCACCAAGCCGGCTGGAAAGCCGCCTGGATCATCTGGCGGTAGGTCTGGGTCAGGCCTTTGACGTTGGAGTCCGGATGGGCCAAGCGTCCCAGGACGCTGTCCTGAGAATGCACTTTCTGGTTGGCCAGTGCGGGGCGCTCGAGCAGCCGTCGTCCGATATCTTGAAACGATCGGCCGTGGCCTGACATTTCGAATGAACTCAGGGGCGGGCCGACGGCCTGTGAGGCCAGACTTGACTGGTGCAGGGCGACCCGCACCTCGACGAGGCTGCCATCCGGTTGCGACTTCCACACGAAGGCTTTGTTCGCGTCGGAGTCGGCGAGGCTGGAATCACGGAGGCCGAACGGATTGACGCCATTGAAGACTTCCTGGGCCCGTCCGTCCCAGAAGTTGCGCACGTTGAAGACCGCATTGATGACCGAGGGCGTGTTTCGGGTGGCCACACGGCGGACATTCAGCCCTCCGGCGGTGAAAATGGTATCGCGCTTGAGGGCGCGGATCTCATTTCGTATGGGACGGCCCAGTCCGAGAAAATCTTCGTAGATCACCCCCTGGGAGCTGACAATGTCGTTTCGCGAACGCAACACCCTGGAATTGCGGTCTGCCGGATTGACCAGTTTGTGAAAGGGAAAATCAGCCGGTTGCAGAGTGTAATTGTGACTGCCGTTGCCCGTCTGGAGCGTGGTGTCCATCGGGGTGGCCAGCAGTCCGGGGCTCAGCTGGTTGGTGGCGCGATTGTCGGCACCGGCATGGAAGTGGCACGAGGCGCAGGCCGTGATTCCGTCACTGCCCACCTGCGAATCCCAGAAAAGGGCCTTGCCGAGAGCAATGGCTGCCTGGCGGTCTTTGATGAATTCGAGCAGATTGGGAGGCTCGGGAACCACCGCGCCCTGGAGTGTGCCGATGGCAACCACCGGGTCGGAGATGGGTCCGTTATCGATCGGTTCCCGGTCTTTACCTGTGACCGGAGACGACGCCAAAAAGGTGAGCGCGAGCCTGGTGGCCAGAAAGTACCGCGATGGATGGCGGGGACTGGCGTGTTTTTTCATGGCTCGTGGCGGGCCGCGGCATCAAACCCCGACGGAGTACATCATCGGGGGTGGGAGGGGGAAAGAGCCGGGAACTCAGGCGGCGGGCAGACCGTTGAGGATGGACCGGAGTGAGCCGTCGCGGGTGATGCGCAGGAAGCTGTGGGCGATGTGTGCGGGCCGGGTGCCGGCGGGAATGGCGCTCCAGCGGTTGGTCCGGTCGTTGCCGAAGATGATCATGCCCGAGTGGTTGCGCAGTCTGCCGTCGGCGGTGACGTCCGGATCCTGGAGGCGAAGGGTTTGGCGAATGCTTTCGGTGTCGGCCTCGGAGCCGACGACGAAGTCCCAGTTGTGATGTTGGGCCACCCCCATATCGGTGGCATACATCATGAGGTCTTCGACGGTATCGCGGGCGGGGTCGACGCTCATCGAGATCATGCGGAACTGACCTTTGAGTTCTTCGGTGAGCATGGCGTGGACCTTGGCCATGTGCTCGGTGGTG
>JALRGF010000153.1 GCA_023253495.1 Verrucomicrobiales bacterium | reverse complement strand
GCGGCCCTGGCGGCCGGGCGCGGCGTGGCTGCCGACGTGGTATATGCCGCGCCCGATCTGGAGGCGGCGGAGGCGGTGGCGCACTCGCGCGATTATCATTTTGCCATGCCGGTGCTCATGGACACGGCGTTGCATCTTGCGACCGCCGTGGGTGCCACCGCCACTCCCGAGGCCGCGGTGGTGGCGGCGGACGGCAGCGTGGTGTATCGCGGGGCGCTCAACGACCGCATTGCCGAGGGCGGCGTGATGCGCCCGGAGGCCCGGGAACATTATGTGCGCGACGCCGTCGAGGCGCTGGCAGACGGTCGGACGGTGGCGGTCGCGCTGACCAAAGCCCTCGGCTGCCACATCCCGGAAGCGCCTCCGCCGCATGGATTCGAGGCGTTGCTGCCGCCACCGCCGGTGACCAATGGGGCGCTGCCGCTGCCGGAACACATCACCTATCACGAGCATGTCGCTCCGGTGCTGCAGCGGCGCTGCGCCGCCTGCCATCGCCCGGACGAAGTCGCGCCATTTTCGTTGCTCACCTATGCGGACGCGCGCAAACGCTCGCGCCAGATCGCCGAGGTCACGGCCCGCCGCGAAATGCCCCCGTGGCATGCCGGCGGGGAGACGCCGCCGCTGCTCTGGGACCGGCGTCTGAATGACCGGGAGATCGCGCTGCTCGACCGCTGGCATCGCGCCGGCGCACCCGAGGGAGAGCCCGCGAAGGCTCCCCCGGCTCCGGTTTTCCCGGACGGCTGGCGCCTCGGCCCCCCGGACCTCGAGGTGGCCATGCCCGCGCCATTTTCCGTGCCGGCGGAAGGACGTGACATTTACCGCACCTTCGTCATCCCCATGGGTCTGGAGGAAGACACCTGGATCCGCGCTCTCGAACTGCGCCCGTCCGCCAAGGAGGTCGTCCATCACATCCTCGTCTTCATTGATCCCACGGACCGCGCCGCGGCCAAGGACGCCCGCACCCCGGAACCCGGATACCCCGGCGCCGACACCCGCGGCCTGCGCTTCGTGGCCGCCTGGGCGCCCGGCGGCAGTTCGCTCAGCCTGCCGACCGACCTCGCCTGGAGCTTTCCCAGGGGGTCTCACCTCGTCCTCCAGACGCACTTCCACCCTTCCGGCAAGGCCGAAGCCGAAGCCACCCGCGTCGCCCTCTACCGCGCCGACGGCCCGCCCCGGCACCGCCATCGCATCATCCAACTCCCGCCCATGTTTTCCATGCTTGAAGGCCTGGAAATCCAGCCGGGCGAAAAGGCGCATACTGTCCGCGACAGCTTCGTCCTCCCCGTCGAGGTCGAAGCCTTCCGCGTCGGCGCCCATGCTCATTTCCTCGGGCGCCGCATGAATCTGACCGCCACCCTGCCCGACGGCTCACGCCAACCGCTGCTCGACGTCCCGCAATGGGACTTCGCCTGGCAGGACCAGTACGCCTACCGCCAGCAGATCCGCCTGCCGGCCGGCACCCGCCTCGACGCCGAAGTGGTCTGGGACAACTCGACCGATAATCCGGACAACCCGCACTCGCCGCCGGTGGCCGTGCGCTGGGGCGAACAATCGACCGAGGAAATGGGCAGCCTGATGCTCGCTGTCAAGGTGCCCGACGACACCACCCTCGAAACCCTCAACGGTGCCCTCGCCGGCCACATCGCCGACAAGCTGGTCACTTCGATGGCCAAAAACAATCCGCTCGACGCCGATACCCGCCGCCTTCTGCCCGGCGGGCGCGACATCCTCAAGCGGCATGACAAAAATGGTGACGGCACGCTCGACCACGAAGAACGCGCGCCGTTCCGCTCCCTGCTTCAACTCACCGGTGTGCCCCGGCAGATCCTCGACAGCTCGCCCTAGCCCCGGTCCCGGCGTGGAATTCCGCTCCATCGCACCGGCGTCTGAGGCGTACACCCGGGAACTTGCGCTGCGCAACGAGGTGCTGCGTCAGCCGCTCGGGCTGGATCTCTGTGACGAAGACCTCTCGGCGGAAGCGGACCAGCAGCACTTCGGGCTCTTTGACGGCGAGACCCTGAGAGCCTGCGTCATCGCTGCTCCGATCAATGAGTCCACGGTGAAACTGCGCCAGATGGCGGTGGCCCCCGCGTTCCAGGGACAGGGGCTGGGCCGGCTCCTCCTTGAACAAGTCCATGCCCGCCTGCGGCGTCAGGGGTGCGCCACTATCGTGCTCCACGCCCGGCAGGGTGCTGTCGGTTTCTACGCGAGACTCGGCTACCGGAGCGAAGGCTCGACCTTCACCGAAGTGGGAATCCCGCACCGGCGGATGCGGTGCCATCTGACCGAACCGGGAACGCCATGAGCCGCCCGCCTCTTTACGGGACGGACACCCGCAGGCGGCCGAACAGGCGTGGGGCGGCGGAAAGCGGGATCGGGGCGCGCCAGATTTCGATCAGGGTGCCGGTGGCGGAATCGATGGCCGTGGAGACAAGGGTGCCGGTGGCCGACCAGGCCACCTGCTCCGGAGCGGTTGACCATTCGGCCACGGCGGTGGCCCCGGTCGCGGCCAGCGGGCGGCGGACGGTCAGAGTGAAGTAGGTGTCGGTGGTACCGTTGACGGAGTGGGGCTCGACGGTCATCACGGGCAGGCGGGAGGCGTCCATCGCGGACGGGGTGCCGCCGAGGGCATACTCCAGCACATTGGAAAGCCCGTCGTTCTCGCCGTCGGCCAGCGGATCGGTCACCCCGAAACGCGCCGCCCAGCCGGCGTACGACTCGCCGTCGGATCCGCCCGGGCTGCCCCCGGGGGCCAGGCTGGCACGCCAGTTTTCCGCGACGGTGTGGTCGGGAGCGGAAGCGGGTGAACGGAGGACGAGTGACCAGCCGCCGGTATCAGCCTGAGCCGGCCACGGCGGGGCGTCACCATAGACAAAATCCTGAATGGCATCGCCGGCGCCGAAGCTGACCTTGACCTGTTCCCCGGCATTGCTCAGGGCGTCGCCGTCCTGCCACTCGCCGGCGACCGGCAGGCCGGTCCCATGGCGCCGCGCGAAGGCCACGGCATTGCTGACAACGAGCACCCGCGCCCCCGGAGCGAGCGAGGTCACCGCGCTGCCGGCAAAGTCGAAATCAACCCCCTTGGTCAGACGCACGCCGGAGAGGTCGAGCGTCAGCGAGCCCGAGACATTTTGAAGCTCGATGAACTCGAAGTCGCTTTCGACGAAACCGTCAGCGATGTCGGCCGGTCCGGGTGCGGCCGGGTGGTACATGATTTCGGTGACCATGAGGGTGCGGCGGAGGGTGTCGACATAGGCGGACCCGGTGGTGGTGAACTGGAGCGGCGCGCTCCAGTGGCCCCAGCGGCCACTGGTGTCGAGGTGGCGGACGCGGGCGCGGTAGGTGTGTCCCGGGCGCAGGGCGGACGGCGGCACGGTCCGGGTGGCCGTGAAGACCGGCTGCGGCCCGCTGTCCCATACCGCCTCGGCTTCGTAGAGGCGCGGGGTCTCGGGGTCGTAAGCCGGGGCGGACGGATCAGTGATTTCGCCGACGCGCCACTGCATGGCCGCGAAGGTGGTCGGCCCCTGCGGGTCGTTGAAAGCGCCGGAGGTGAAGACCAGGCCGTCGACCGGATAGCCCGCGCCCCCGGCGTATCCGATGGCCGGAGTGGCCGGCAGCTGGCCGTTGTCCGGGGTGTCGGAAATGGTGGCGAGGTGGACCGCACGCCCGCCGGCGGGCACCGTCGGGTCACCGTTGAATGGGTCGGTCCAGCCGGTGAAGGCGAAATTCTTCATGTCCTGCACCTTGAAGGCCGGACCAGCCACGTGGTCGCCCTGGGCCCCGGTGGTCGGCCAGCGCAGGCGGTCGGCCGGCCAGAACGAGGCGAGCGGAGCAGCGGCGTCATCGATGATGTCGTCAAGCGGTCCGCGGCCGGTGGCCGGGTCGCGGTACCACACGAGGTCGCGCAGTTCGCGGATGGCATTGCGGTGTTCGACGCGCATCGGGGTGCGGTCCGGTTTCGGGGGCTGCCAGGTTGGTGAATCAGTGATGGTGTAGCGGTCGTAGAGGGCGTTGTGGACGAGGTCCCAGCCGTTGTTCCAGTTCGGTCCGAAGCTGGCGTCCCAGTCGTACGGCATGTAGATGAGCTGGCCGAGGCCGTTGGTTCCCTCCTTCGGCATGAAGTACCAGATGAGGTTTTTGACGCGGTGGCGGCCGGTCGGCTCGACAAACAGGTCGTAGTGCCGGATGGCTTCCTGGATGGCGTTGTACCGGTACCAGAGCGGCATGTCGAGATAGCGTTCGATGTCCGCCCGCGGGGTCGTCTGGTGGATGTTGTAGCGGATGTTGTCAAAATCCTCGGCGAACTGCGGGGCACCGGGCGCGAGGTAGCGGCGGTCCATTTCGCCGTTCTGCTGCCAATCGGTCATCTTGTAGAAGTTCCCTTTGGGCAGGTTGCGGGCGTCGAGGAAGTTCTTTCCTTCGGGCAGTTCGAGCGCCTGGTAGAGCCCCCAGAAATCGCCGTTGGCGGCGTCGTTTTCGTTGGCGTGGCGGATGACGCGGAAGTGAAGATGGTGGGATTCCGGCATGGGCACGCCGGCCAGCGACCACAATTTCGCGCCGACCTCGTAGGTCAGGCCCCAGTCGTAATACCCTTTGTTGCCGAAGAGTTTGTTGAAGAGCATTTCCTCCCATGGGCGCGGGTACGGGCGGCCGGACTCGTCGGTGGCGTGGAGCGGGGTGCCTTTGGGGAAATTGAACCGGAGGTGGCGTTTGCCGCTGCCCATGTACCGGCTGTTGCCGCCGCGCAGGCGGACGAGGGTGTGGTCGATGACCTGGTCGCCGACGACCATGGCACCCTCGAAGTTTTCGAAGTGGCGGGCGAGCAGGTTGTTGAGGTCCGGGTTGTTTGCGAACTGGTGGGTTCCGGTGTAGGCGAGCAGGGCGGTGTAGTCGGCGGCGCGGGTGATCCAGTGGTAGACGGGCAGGGAGTTGAGTGAATCCGGGGCGATGAAGCTGGTTCCCTTGGTGTAGACCGGCAGGGTGTCGTAGACAAAAAGCGCGAAATTCCGGCGCGGGTCGTCGGCGGCAGGCACGCGCACGCTGATGCCGGCGAGGTCGGCGGCGGTGATGCGGTAGCGTACCAGGGCGCGGTGCGGCTGGGGCGGAATGAGGGCGGTGAAGACGCCGTCACCGGCGGTGTCGCCGGGCACCGAGCCGTCGTCGACCATGGGGAGGGAGGTCCAGTTCTGCGGATTTTCGAAGGCGGGATTGGGTGGCAGCGGCTGGCGCGGGTTGGCGAGAATCTGGGCGTTGGTGAGCGGCAGGGTGGCGGGGATGAAGGTGCCGGCGGGGCAGACCTGGTAGAGCACCTGGACCGGACCGACGCCTTGCGGGTCGTTGATGCGGGCGGTCACGGTGATGGGTTCCCATGATTTCGGGGAAGTGGGGGCGTGGGTGATGGTGCGCACCGCCGGAGGCGCGGTGGTGGCAAAGACGGAATTCGGCGCGCCCGGGGTGCCGGTGGCTTCCGGCGGGGCGCCGAGGGAAGCGTCGAGGCAGAAGTCCCATTGGTTGTAGACGCCGGGGTCATCCTGTTCGGAGCGCAGCTGCGGCGCCTTGGCCCACCCCTGGATGGCGAGCACGTTGGTGCCGGGGCGGACCAGAGAGTCGGTGTCGGTCAGGACCAGTTCGCTCCATGGGTCATTGCCTCTTTCATACACAGCGGTGGTATCAAAGGGCGGGTTGTCCGGCGCCTCGGGAGGGAACCCGAAGCGGGCGACCTCGACGCCATTGATCCAGACGATGGCGGCGTCGTTGTGCATGACGCGCAGCAGGAGCGCCTTGGGAATCGGTCCGGCCGCATCAAACGTTTTGCGCAGAAACAGGCTGCGGTAGGAGGCGGTGAACCGCGAACCGCTGTAGGTCGCCATGTCGGTGAGTTGTTTTTTGAGCGTGACCCCGGCTTCCGGGAGCGTGGCGGTCGGGGAATTGCTGTTGCGTTTGAACAGGCCGACGGGCATGTCGCACGTCTCCCAGTTTTTCCGCGGATCCTCGGGATCAACGGCTTCGATGAAATCGGCGAGACGCCACGCCCCAACCGGCGCGGACGCCTCGCTCACGCCACGGCGGAACCGCCAGCCGGGGCTGCCGGCGGCCACGTAGCTTGTGGTGCCGAAAGACGCGGTGCTGGCCCGCCAGCTGCCGCCGATGTTGTTGTGGAGTGACGGGTGGATGAGTTCGAGCG
>JALRGF010000141.1 GCA_023253495.1 Verrucomicrobiales bacterium | reverse complement strand
GCATCGCCCACGACGGCCGGGATCATCCCGATTTTGGCCCGGGCGTAATCGACCAACTCAGTCAGGGCACGCATCTGGGCGGCGGGGACAAGGCGCTGGAGTCGGCGCTGTCGGCGGGCGGGATCGCCGAGGTGATGGAGGACGAGATCGCCGTCCGCCGAAGCCACCGCACCCCGCCGGCTGCCTAACCCTCGTCGGGAGCCTCATCCCGGGGGTCGACGTGGTCCTCGGTGTCGAAAATCTCGTGGTAGAGCAGTGAATGCACCTGCTCGACCTGGGGAATGTCATGGAACTCCAGGGGGTCCTGGGACGCCGACTCGATGATCAGCGTCCCGGTCCGCACCATCCGGTCGCGGAGCCGGTGGGTGAACTCGACACTGTTGATCCGGGCCAGCGGAATGTCGATGCCCGCACGGTTGAGCACCCCGTGCCGGTACATCACCCGGCGGTCGGTGATGACGAAATGCGTTGTGAGCCAGGCAAAGAACGGCCGCAGGGTCAGCCAGACGACGAGCAGCAGCCAGATTCCCCCGATGACGGCGGAGACCACGGTCCGCGCGGTCGGCTGCCACGCGGTCCGGCTCACCAGGGCGGCCAGGAAGGCCGCCAGCGAGCTGTACCTGAAGTCCACCTACGGATCGTTCAACACGTGGTACAACCACGGCTGGTGGGGGCACACCCGGAAGACCGGGTCCGGAACCGTCGGCATGGTCCTGGAGCTCTTCCACAATCAGTCGGACGGTTTCCGGAACATCGATCGCGTGGGCGGCGATACCGGGTTCACCGCCCTTGAGCCGATGGTGCGTTTTTTCTGGGAGCCCGAGACGTCGCTGGACCAGCGGTTTGAATTCCGTTTCGGCTACAGCCGGTTCGAGGCGGACGAGACGTATCTTGGCCTGACCGACGACGACCTGCGCCGCGACCCGCAGCGGCGGTATCTGGCGACGCAGTTTGACACGATCGAGAGCGACCAGTTCCGCTACTCGCTGCACCATACCGTGCGTCCGTCGGACCGCGTGCGGGTGGAAACGGCCGCGTATTACACGTCGTTTGAGCGCGATTGGTACAAGCTCGACACCGTGCGTGACGCCACCGGCAAGGACCACAGCCTGTACCGCGCGCTGGGGGCACCCGGATTGGCGTACGACATCGTGCGCGGCCGCGCCGCCGGCTCGTGGAAAATCCGTTCCAATGACCGCGAATATTCCACCGCCGGCATTCAGTCGCGCGTCGACTGGGGGTTTCAGACCGGTGCGGCTGAGCACGCGCTGAGTGTGGGCGCGCGGCTGCATTATGATGAATCGTCCCGTTTTCAGCGTGACGACCGCGTGAGCGTCGACGGTGCCGGCCGGGTGCTCGGCATCGCGCGCGGGCGCCAGGGCGAGGCCGGCAACCGCGAGGAGAATGTGCTCGCTTATTCCATGTTCCTCGAGGACAGCATCAAACTGGGAAAACTGACGGTGAAACCCGGAGTGCGCTGGGAGCACCTGGAACTTGAATACGAAGACCGGGCCACCAGCGGCGACCTCGGTCGCGTCGTCGGCACCGGCTCCGGCAGCCTTGATGAGCTGGCCCCGGGGGTCGGTCTGGTGTATGAACTCGATCCGGTCTGGAGCCTCTTCGGCGGTTACTACCGAGGCCTTTCCACCCCGGCACCGCGCGAATTCCTGCTCGACGGCACCGACGTCGAACAAAGCAACGGATATGAGTTCGGCGTGCGCCATTACGGCGAATCAGTGCAGGCGGAACTCATCGGGTTTTTCACTGATTTCGACAACCTGATCGTCCGCGACAACCTCGGGGGTGCGGGCGGTCTGGAGGACGCCAATGCCGGCTCCGCCGACGTCTATGGCGTCGAATTCGCGGTCCGCTGGGATGCTCTGGCGGCCGCCAAAAGCGATTGGCGTCTGCCGGTGCGTTTCGGGGCCACGTGGACCCAGTCGGAAATCACCTCCGACGCCGCCTCCGGCGACGCCGAATCGATCTTCAGCGGCGGACGCCCCGGCAACGAGCTGCCCTACATCCCGGAATGGACCGCCACCGCCGGCGTGGGCCTGGAGTACCGGCGCTTCGGCCTCTACCTCGACGCCACCTACACCGGTGACATGTACGGCACCGCCTCCAACAGCACCGAACCGGTGGACTTCGACGGCAACCCGGACGCCCGCTACGGTATGACCGAGGAGGCCGTCGTCGTCGACCTCTCGCTGCAATATCAGATGAATGACAACGTCCGCCTCATCGCCGGCATCAGCAACCTGACCGACGAGGAATACATCGTCAGCCGCCTGCCGTACGGCGCCCGCAGCAACCAGCCGCGCTCGTACTTCGGGGGCCTGGAAATCCGCTTCTGAACGGCTCCTGTCCGGGCGGCCGCTCACCCTCACTCTTCGCCGGCACCCCCGCGCCGCGCGACATACTCAGCGAGGGCCGCGCGCATCGAAGGAAAAGCGATTTCCTCCGGTGCCACTGAGCGGGGATCCTGCCACTCCGCACTGCTGACTTCGGCGGGATCAAGCGACATCGCGGTCGTGGCCAGGCGGGCATGGTAGAAAATGTCCAGCACATCGACAACAAACCCTCCGGCATGATAAACGTTCGGCCAGGCGCCGACGTACTCGATCCCGGCCAGCTCCAGGCCCACCTCCTCGCGGACCTCGCGGCGCGCCGCCTCTTCTCCGGTCTCGCCGGGGTCCGCGAATCCACCGACCATCGCCAGTTTCCCCCGTGCCGGTTCACGCCCGCGCCGGATGAACAACACCCGCCCGTTTCCATCCTCGATGATCACCGCGACCGCACAGGCCGGGTTGAAATAATAGGTGAAGCCGCAGGACGCGCAGCGGAACGGGTGCGCCCCCCCCGCGGTGGCCGCCCGCGCCGCACCGCAGCGGGTGCAGAAATGGAAAAGATCCTTCGCCCGGATGTCGGCGGTCGCCTCACTCATGGGAAATACGGTGCCAGCACATTGCGCGCAACCTTCAGCGCCTGCTGCCGGCCGGCCAGGGTGCGGCCGAAGGTGTCGTCCTCAACCTCGATGCACACCGGCCCGGCATACCCGGTCTCCTTGAGCGAACCGAGGAACCGCCCCCAGTCGATCTCCCCGAATCCAGGGATCCGCGGCTGATGGTAGGTCAGCGGGGTGGCCAGAATGCCGTGGTCGTCCAGAGCGTCGCGGTTCAGGCGCACATCCTTGGCATGGACGTGAAACACCCGCGGACCGAACTCGCGCAACGGCTTCAGCCAGTCCATGTGCATCCACACCAGGTGCGACGGATCATAGTTAAGTCCGAAATGCGCCGACGGAATGGCCTCGAACATCCGCCGCCAGATCGCCGGCGACGACGCCATGTTTTTTCCCGACGGCCATTCGTCCCCCGTGAAATACATCGCACAATTCTCAATTCCGATGCGCACCCCGCAGTCTTCGGCATACCGGATCAGGACGGGCCAGACTTTCCGGAACTTCGCGAAGTTCGCCTCCAGCGGCAGCCGGTGGTCGTTGCCGATGAACGTGTTCACCGTCTCCAGCCGCAGCCGCTGCGCCGCCTTGATGACTTTTTTCAGATGGGCGACCGCCACCCGCGACGCCTCCGCGTCAGCCGACAGGATGTTCGGATAATACCCCAGCGCGGAAATCGCCACCCCGTGGTCCGCCGCCGCCCCCAGCACCTCGTCCGCCCGCGCCGACGTCAGGGTGCCCGCATCGACATGCGTCACCCCGGCATACTTGCGCTCAGCCTTGCCGACCGGCCAGCTCATCAACTCGACACAGCTGAAGCGCTCCTCGCGGGCGAACTGAAACACCTGGTCCAGCGACAGGTCAGGCAGGATGGCGGAAACAAATCCCAAGGTCATGGCAGTGGACACACTACCCTGCCCCGGCCCCCTTGGCCAGCCCGGACCGCGGCCGCCGGGAAAGCCACTCCCCCCGACCTTCACCCGTCGCGCCCGGCCGCCTCCTCCAGCGCGGCCAGCATCCTCTCCAGCCGGCCGGCAAAGTCCTCCGTGCTCAGGTGGCTGGAAATACCGTCAGCCCAGAGCGGAAACGCCATCGGCGACAGACGCACGCACCGCTGGAGAATCAGGCGTTTCGCCCGCAGGACGGTCAGCGTCTCCTCCAGCCTCCGGATTTCCAGCTGGCGCTCAAGCACCTCGCGGCTGGCCTGGGCCAGCAGGCGGTTTGCGGGGTCGTAGCGGGCAAAGACGTCGTACAGCAACCCGCTCGACACTTGCAGCGCGCGCGCCGTTTTCGGACTTCCCGGAAACCCCTGAAGGACCAGACCGGCCACCCGCGCCACCTCGCGGAACTGATGGCGCCCGAGCTCCGCCGTATTCAGGCAGCCGAGCAGATCGTCCAGCAGGCGCTCCGCGGACAACAGCCCCCGCCACTGGTCGGCGTCAAAATCCATGGGCAGACTGGAATGCAGTTCGCATCCGTAATCGTTCGGGGTGACCTGGATGCTGCGCGCCCCCTCGCGCGCCATGCGGTACGCCACCAGCATGCCGATGCCCTCGTTGACCACGCGCCCGGCAAACGGATAAAGATAAACGTGATGTCCGTCGCGCGTCCGCGTGTGCTCGATCAGCAGCTCGTCCGGCGCCGGCAGCATCGACCATTGCTGCTGCAGCCGCAGGATCGGCGCGACGCAGCCCATTTCCGGATCCCCGGCAGCCGGGCCGGCACCGCGGAACTCAAGAAGCTTGCGCGCAACGGCCTCCGCCAGCTCGGTGCTGAGCGGGCTCTTGCCTCCCTGCCAGCTCGGAATCTGGCCGCGCGCATTCTTCCGGGTCGCAGGTTTGACGGTGGCGGTCAGTCCCTGGTGGCGCACCAGCTCGAGCCGGCGCCCGCCAAAAATGAACATCTGCCCGGGCTTCAGCCGCGAAATGAACCACTCCTCCACCGTACCCAGCCGGCGACCGCTGCTCAGACGCAGCGAGACCGCCGTGTCGCTGACGATCGTGCCGATGCTCAGGCGGTGCAGGCGCGCCACCCGCGCATCAGTCACCCGGCACCGCCCGTCCGCATCCACCACCACCTTCCGGTATTGCGGGTAAGCCCGCAACGACCCGCCGGTCGTCACAAAGGTCAGCAGCCACTCCCACTCGCCATCATCCAGTCCGGAAAAGGCATGCGTCGAACGCACCTCGGCCAGCATGTCGTCCGCCCGGAACCCCTCCCCGACCGCCACCGTCACCAGATGCTGCACCAGCACATCCAGGGGAAGCCGCAGCGGCCGGCGCGCCTCGATCCGCCCGGCCGCCAGCGCCGCCCGCGCCGCGGCAAATTCCACCAGCTCAAACGCATTGGTCGGCACCCCGACCACCCGGCTGACCGCTCCGGGACGGTGACCGCTGCGGCCGGCCCGCTGCCGGAGCCGCGCCAGGCCTTTCGGACTGCCGAGCTGCAGGACCTGCTCGACCGGTGAGAAGTCCACCCCGAGATCCAGGCTGCTGGTGCAGACGACACATTTGACCGTCCCGTCGCGCAACCGCCGCTCCACTTCCTCCCGGACCCCGCGCTCCAGCGATCCGTGGTGCATGGCGAGCACCGGCTCCCAGTCGGGCCGGGCCTCCAGCAGCTCCTGAAACCAGATTTCCGTCTGGCTCCGGGTGTTGGTGAAAAGCAGGGTGGTCGCGGCCGACTCGATGCACCGGACCACCTCCCCGAGCATGCGGGTGCCCAGGTGGCCGGACCAAGGGAAATGCTCCATCGTCGGCGGCAGCAGGGTGTCAACGACCACCGACTGGTCCGCCGGGGCCGCCACCGTGACCGCCTCGCCGCCGCCCGGACCGACCAGCGCCTCCCGCGCCTCATCCAGATTCCCGATGGTCGCACTCAGCCCCCAGGTGCGCAGGCGCGGGGCAAACTGCCGCAACCGCGCCAGACACAGCTCAGCCTGCACCCCGCGCTTGCTGCTCAGCAGTTCATGCCACTCGTCGCAGACGACGCAGGTCAGCCCGGCGAACCGCACCCGCGCCTCCTCGTGCGTGAGCATCAGGCTCAGGCTCTCCGGCGTGGTCACGAGAGCGAACGGATACCCCCCCCGCCGCTGCTTCGCGCGCTCGCCGGAAGCGGTGTCGCCGGTGCGCGCCGCGACCGTCCATTTCCGCCCCAGCCCGGCCAACGGCTCCTGCAGCGAGCGCACGGTATCGGCCGCCAGCGCCCGCAGCGGGGTGAGCCAGAGGACCCGCAACTCGTCCGGCCCGTCCCACGCCTCCATCACCGGCCCCAGCCACGCCGCCAGCGTCTTGCCCAGACCGGTCGGCGCATGCAGCAGCCCGCTCCGGCCCGCCGCAAACGCTTGCCACGTCTCGCGCTGAAAGGGCATGGGCGTCCACCCCCGGTCGGCGAACCAGGCTTCCACAGCGGCGGCAGGATCGGTCATGGACAGGATCCTCCTCGACGCGCCGGCGCCGGGTGTCCACCCTCGCGTCGACACCCTCACGTCACGGGCCCCCGGTTCACCTGCGTCTTGCGGTTGTCCTTCCCGGCGCCTAGTCTGCGCCATGGACGTGCTGGCCAAGTTGCAAGCCTCTCTGCAGGAACGCCGCCGGGTGATCGCCGATCACGGGTGGCGCGACCGTGACCCGGCGGCCCACCTGGCCGCGTTGCAGGAGGTCTCGGAAAAAATCCTGGCACTGACGGAGGAAGCCGCGCCCTTGGCACCGCCGCGCCTCCGGCATTTCCTGGAGAACTGCAGTTACGACAAGGCGCTGGCCTTTCTCGCGGAGGAACCGCCCCCGCGCCTTCCCCGCTGAGCACCCGGGTATTGCCACCGCCACCCGCCCCGCCCACGATCCCCCGTTCCCGCACTCCGCCCCGCCCGTTTCCCCGCTCCACTCACCGCTTCATGTCATCCTGGTATCTCGACGCACTGGTCCTGCTCGCCTATTTCGCGACCATCATCGGCATCGGCCTTTCGCAACGGAGCAAAAGCGGCAGCGTCGACGGATTCGCCCTCGGTGACCGGAACATCGCCTGGTGGGCGGTGCTGGCCTCGATCCTCGCCGCGGAAATCAGCGCCGCCACCTTCCTCGGCGCGCCCGGCGAAGGGTTCGCCAAACGCAACTGGACCTACGCCCAGCTCGTGCTCGGCACCATCCTCGCGCGGATCCTCGTCTCCGTGATCTTCATCCCGGTCTACTACCGCCACGGCGTCACTTCCATTTACGAGTACCTCGAAACCCGCTTCGGCGGACGCACACGGCTCTTCGCCTCCATGACCTTCATCGTCACCCGGGTGCTGGCCATGGGCACAAGACTGTACGTCTCCGCCATCATTCTCGTGCTGGCCATGGAAATGTTCCTCGGGCGCTCAGTCTCGCCGATGGAGAAATTCTGGCTCTACGCCGCCGCGGTCGTCGGCGTCTCCGTACTCACCGCCCTCTACACCACCATCGGAGGCATCAAAGCAGTCATCTGGACCGACTTCATCCAGGTCGGCGTGCTCGTCGCCTCGCTCGGATTCGCCATCTGGTACCTGCTCGGCCGCATGCCCGACGGCTGGGCCAGCGTCACCGCCCAGATCCGCGAGCCCGTCTTCCTCGAAACCCTGCTGCCCCGCCACGAGGGCGAAGGCATGCTCGGATGGTTCGGACGCGTCCTCCGCGAGGAATACTCGCTCTACACCGCCCTCATCGGCAGCACCTTCGTGACCCTCGCCACCCACGGCATCGACCAGGATACCGTGCAGCGCATGCTCACCGCCCGCAACAAACGCCAGAGCATGTTCGCCACCATCATGTCCGGCGTGGTCGACCTGCCGGTCGTCAGCGCCTTCATCCTCATCGGCATCCTGCTCAGCGCCTTCTACGCCCAGAACCCGCCGCCCGACCTCCCCAGGGAAAGCCGCGAGATCTTCCCCTACTTCATCCTCCACGAAATGCCGGCCGGCCTGCGCGGACTGGTCACCGCCGGCGTGCTGGCCACCGCCATGGGCTCGCTCAGCACCGCCCTCAACGCCCTCGCCACCAGCGGTTGCAAGGATTTTCTCTTCCGCGGGCGCGAGGCTTCGCTGCCCGAAGCCCGCCGCGTCGCCCTCCTGCGCTGGGCCACCGTCTTCTTCGCCCTCCTGATCATCGGCGTCGGCGTCTGGACCGCCTATTACACCTCCATGCGCCCCGAAGTCCGCATCATCCCGCTGGTCCTCGGCATCCTCGGCTACACCTTCGGCTCCCTCCTCGGCGTGTTCCTCGTGGCCATCTTCACCCGCACCCGCGGCAACGACCTCGGCAACATCATCGCCATGATCTGCGGCTTCGCCGCCGTCGCCTTCATGAGCATCAAGGAACTCCAGCTCGCCGCCGGCTTCACCCGGCCCGACCCCGCCACCGGCGCCCCCCTGCCCGCCCTGCTCATCGCCTTCCCCTGGCGCATCACCCTCGGCACCCTCGTCACCATCGCCGTCGCCCTCTGCTTCCGCACCCCCGCCGACCGCCAGCACGCCATGGCCGCCCACCGGTGAGATCCCGACCCTCCGCCCCCCACCGTCTCAGACGACCCGCCGCCGCCATCTCATCCGCACCCAACGCAACAAACCATACCCGGCCCACCACGGCAGAAACCAGATCAACGCCAGGGCCCATCCGAAAAACAACGCCCCGACATGACCGGCCCCGCTCTCCGGTGACTCGTGCAGCAACGCCGACGCCAGAATCAGCCCCCATCCCACTCCCACCACCATCAGCACCGCCGCCCACCACGGCATCCAACGCGGCCAGCGCCATCGCACCGTCAGCACCACCCCCGGCAACGCCAGCAGCATCAGAAAACAAACCGCCTCCAAAATCTTGTTCATCATAGCTTTGGCCCGGAATGGGGCACAACTTACTTTGCTACACAAAGCATAATCCGTCAAGGTTGGAGGGATTTTTTTCCGGAAGTTTCGCCGGAGGATGGTGGGTGGGTCGTGGGGGCGGGAACTCCGGCCGGGGGCGTCCGGTCTTCTTTGGGTTCTGTTTCACCGCCGCGCCCTGACGGAGGTTCCGCAGAAAATGAAAAGAGCGCGGCTGGAGAAGCCGCGCCCTGCGTAAGCGCCACCGGGGTGGCGCCGTGATTGCTGATCGACCGGGCTCGGTCTAGGCCATCCGCAGCGCTTTGGGCGGCTCCTTGATGTCGCGGACGATGCCGAACCAGCCGAGCACTTTGATGGCGTAGTAGGTCGGATCAATTTCCCACCATTTGAACCCCTGGCGGACGCAATGGGGGTAGTGGTGGTGGTTGTTGTGCCAGCCCTCGCCGAGGGTGAGGATGGCCATGATGAAGGAGTTTTTGCTCGACTCACCGGTTTCGAAGCGGCGGCGGCCCAGCAGGTGGCAGAGCGAGTTGATGCAGAAGGTGGTGTGATAGAGGAAGACGGTGCTGACGCAGAACGCCCAGAGCAGGCCCATCCAGCCGCCGAGGGCGAGGCAGGCGATGGCCAGGGTGACCGGCGGCACGACGTGGTATTTGTCGAGCCAGACGAGTTCCGGATATTTCGTCAGGTCTTTGACGCGCTGGCTGTCGTACTCGGTGTATTCGTCCGAGAGGATCCAGCCGACGTGGGCCCAGTAGAATCCGTGCTGTTTGACGGAATGAAGGTCTTCCGGTTCGTCGGAGTGCTGGTGGTGGTGGCGGTGGTGGGCGGCCCACCAGAGGGCGCCTTTCTGGGCGGCCATACCGCCGAGGTAGGCCAGGCAGAACTGGAAGAACCGTGAGGTTTTGAACGACCGGTGGGAGAAGTACCGGTGGAATCCTCCAGTGATGCCGAATTTGCGCACCACGAAGAGCAACACGGCGGCGATGAGCACGCCGGCGCTCGGTGGATACCACGGAGCGGCCACCACGGCCGCCACGGCGGCAAAATGAATAAGGAAGAAGAAGACCCCACTGGGGGTGAGGACTATCCTCGGCTGACGATTAACTGCAGTTGACATGAACCTTCAGTCTGAGATCAAAACACGGATGATGCAAATCCGTTTTCCTCATGCTCCGGCTGATCCTGGATGGGGAATTCACCGCGGCGCCGGCGGGCGGAAAACACCGGTGGCCCGGCCTCCCCGCGCTCAGCCGCCGGTCGCCCCCTCCCCGCGGCCGGCCCGCACGGCCTCCAACGTCTCCCAGCGGGTGTAGAGCGCCCCGATGGCGGCGCGTCGGGCCGCGAGGTCCGCCGCCAAGGCATCGAGTTCCAGAAAATGCTCCCGCTGAAACACCGGATCGGCCAGTTGCGCTTCCAGCGCCTCCGCATCCGCCTCTGCCGCCAGGATCGACGCCTCCATACCCTCGAGTTCCCGCTCCTCTTTGTACGTCAGCTTGCGGACCCGCCGGGATTTCGCCTCCTCGGGAGCCGGGGGCGCGGCGGGGGCGGCGGGGGCAGCGGCTTCCGGACGCCCCGCCCCGCCGAGCCGCCCGGCCCGTTTCTCGAGGTAATAGGAAAAGTTCCCCGGCTGCACGAACACCGAACCGTCCTCGAACGCCAGCACCCGGTCACAGACGCGGTCAAGAAAATACCGGTCGTGGCTGACCACCAGCAGGCACCCGCCGAAATCCGCCAGCGCTTCCTCCAGCAACCGCAGCGTGGGCAGATCAAGGTCGTTGGTCGGTTCGTCGAGAATCAGGAAATTCCCGCCCCGCTTCAGCACCTTGGCCAGCATCAGGCGCCCGCGCTCGCCGCCCGACAGGCTGCCGACCCGGTCGTTGATGCGGTCATCGCTGAACAGAAACCGCCGCAGGTACCCGCGCGCCGCAATCTTCTGGTCGCCAAACATCACCGACTCGTCCTGGTCCTTGATCTCGTCGATCACCGACTTCGCGTCGTCCAAGGCCACCCGGGTCTGGTCGACATAGTTGAAAAGCGTCCGCTTCCCGACCACCGCCGTGCCCTCGTCGGGCGCCCGGCGCCCAAGGCACATCTGCAGCAGGGTGGTTTTACCCACCCCGTTGCGCCCGACCACCCCGACGCACTCGCCAGCCAGAAACTGATGCGTGAGGCCGCGGAACAGCCAGCGCCCGCCGACCCGCGCCCCGACATTCTTCAATTCCACAATCGTGTTGCCGAGCGGCGGCGGCGGCGGGATCAGCAGGTCCATTTCCCGCTCCTCGGGGGGCGCCTCCAGCCCCTCGACCGCATAGTAGCTCGCCATGCGGTATTTCGATTTCGACCGCTGCGCCCGCACCCCGGCCCGCACCCACTCGAGCTCGCTGCGCAGGAACCGCTGGCGGCGCCGCTCGGTCTGTTCGTCGATCTGCTGCCGCAACGCCTTGCTCTCAAGATACGCCGTGTAGTTCCCGGCATGGGAAAAACACCGGCCCTGATCCACCTCGACCACCCGCGTGGCCAGGCGGTCCAAGAAATACCGGTCGTGCGTCACAAAAACCACCGCCCCACGATAGGACCGCAGAAACTCCTCCAGCCAGCCGATCGACTCCGCATCCAGATGGTTGGTCGGCTCGTCCAGCAACAACAAGTCAGGCTGCGCCACAATCGCCCGAGCCAACGCCACCCGACGCTTCTCCCCACCAGAAAGCGGACCCACTAACACCCCAGGAGGCGGCGC
>JALRGF010000132.1 GCA_023253495.1 Verrucomicrobiales bacterium | reverse complement strand
TCGTCCGAAGCAACCGGCGCCGGAACCACCGGGACCGGCGGGGCACCCGCCGGAGCCACCTCAGCCGCCGGAGCCACCTCAGCCGCCGGAGCCACCTCAGCCGCCGGTGCCACCTCAGCCGCCCGTGCCTTCTCCGACACTGCAAGCCCGCGAGGATCCACCGCTACCACCAGCTTTTCCAGATCAGGCTCCGGTGCCCGGCCCGCCTGCTCACCGGCGAGGCCCGGGCCCGACGAACCCTCTGCAGCAGCCGCGGCCGCAGCCAACGCACCGCCGCCTGACCCCGTCACCCCCGCCCCGGAAGCCACTGCGGCAGCACCCGGATCATCAGAAATCACATCAGAGGCGTCCGCGGCACCGGAAACACCCGGGGCAAAGGAGGCTGAAGCCGCCGCCGCCGCCTCCGCAATCGCCGCCGCCGCGGGCGACTGGGCCTCCAGCTCGGCCGATGCCGTCACGTCAACCTCGGGGGTTTCAGCCGATGCCGTCACGTCAGCCTCAGGGGTTTTGAGAGCGGGTGCGGACGCCGCCGCACCGGCTTCGGCAGGCCCGGCCGTTGTCACCGGGTGGGCCCCCAACCGGCTGGCCTGCTCCAGCTCCGCAGCCGCCATCTCCCAGATGGCCTCGGGGGAAAGAACATCGGAGGGCGCCAGCGCTTCGGCAAACCCCGATGCGGCCCGAGCGTCGTCCACGGGGGGCGGCACCCCCGGCGACCTTCCAGCCTTGCGGACTACCGGCACCGCCGGCTCCATCTGCCACCATTTTTCCCCGGCCTCCACCGAGGCCACCGGTGTCGTGGTCCGAAACCATTGACGGGATGCCGGATAAAAACGCTGCGGAACATCAGCCGTCCCGGGCGTCACCGCCACCGGCTCCCCACTGCCGGCCGGAGCGGAGGGCTCCACCCACTCGGGCGGCGCGAGAGCCTCCCACGACTCAGGCCGGATGGCTTCGTGAAGCGGGCGTGGCTCCCGCTCCGGGGACTCGGGCCAGATCACGAAGTCATCGCCCGGGCGTTCGGTTTCGGATCGGGGAGCGGACATGGTCGACAGGGAAAAAAAACAAAACAGAGGCGCTTCGGTGAGCGCCCCTCCGTTCAGGAGGAAACACCGACCAAGGCAGGCTCACTGTGAACTCATTCCCACCAGTCGGCCACGATAATTTTGACGGTCCCCGGCCCGGATTTCTCCGGGTTCCGGCACCACCATCCCCCCTGCTGAAGCGAAGGGAGTGGCCTCAGATGTGCGAGCCAAGAACACAATATATTGATCGCCTGGATTGCAACACCACTATATCCTGTGTCCCGGCGAGATACCTCTTGCATTCGCGACGCATCTTTGCCAGCTTTCCGCCTTCCCGCCGCCCGCCACGCCCCCTTTTCATCATGGTCCTTAAAAATCTGCAACTCCAAGGTTTCAAGTCCTTCGCGGACAAGACGGTCATCGATTTCCACTCCGGGGTCACCGGCATCGTCGGCCCCAACGGCTGCGGGAAATCGAACATCGTCGACGCCATCAAATGGGTCCTCGGGGAAACCTCGGCCAAGGCGCTCCGCGGTGGCGAAATGGCCGATGTCATTTTCAACGGCACTGACAAACGCCAGCCGCACAGCCTCGCCGAGGTCACCCTGACGTTTTCCGACTGCGAAAAAGCTCTCGGGGTCGACTACAACGAGGTCTCGATCACCCGCCGGGTCTACCGCGACGGCAAAGGCGAATACGCCCTCAATGGCACCCCCTGCCGGCTGCGCGACATCAACGGCCTGTTCATGGACACCGGTATCGGGCAGTCGGCCTACTCGATCATGGAGCAGGGGAAAATCGACCAGTTGCTCAGCTCCAAACCCGAGGACCGGCGCGCGGTCTTCGAGGAAGCGGCCGGCATCACCAAGTTCAAAACCCAGAAACGCGAGGCCATCCGCAAACTGGAATACACCGACGCCAACCTGCTGCGCGTCACCGACATCATCGCCGAACTGAAACGCCAGATCGCGTCGATGCAGCGGCAGGCCGCCAAGGCCAAGCGGTATCAGGAGATCCATCGCGACGCCCGCGTCCTCGACACCCATTGGGCCCACCACCGGTTCACCGAATGGAGCGCGGAAAAAAGCGAGCTGACCACCTCCGTCTCCGCCCTCACCACCGACATCGAACGGCTGAGCGCGGAACTGGCGACCCATGAGCAGGAAGTCGACGACCTGCGGCGCGCCCTCGAGCGCACCGACGGCCAGCTGGCGGTCCTGCGTTCGACGGTCAATGAGCACCAGACCCGCCGCCATTCCGCGGAAGGGCGTATCGGGTTCAACGGCGAACGCGTGCGCGAACTGGAGGAACGCATCGCCCGCAGCCACGAGGAAATTGAAAGCACCCGGCTGCGCCTCGCCGAGCAGGAACAGGACCTCCAGACCGCCGACGAAACGCTCGTTCAGATCAATGCCAAAATCGCCGAACAGGAACAGGCGATCCTCGACCACGCCGGCCGCACCCGCCAGCACCGCGAACACCGCGAGGGGCTCGAACAGGAAATTCGCGATCTGCGCCGGCTCAGCCACCAGGCCGAAACCGCCATCATCTCCCGCCAGGCTCAGCTGACCAGCAGCCAGTCGCAGATCGAAACCGACCAGCGTCGGCACGACCAGCTGCTGGCCGAACTCGCCAAGCTGGCCGCCGACCGCGCCGAGCGCGCCGCCACCGAGGAAAGCATCATCGCCGAACACGCCGCCATGGCCGAACAACGGGCCACGATGGAAAATGAGTTCGCCGAAATGCAGGAACAACTCCGCCAGACGCAGACGGAACTCGACCTCGTCCACAAACGCCAGCGCGAGGTCCACCGGCTGCTCGCGGAAAAACAATCGCGCCTCGACGTCCTCGAACAACTCATGGACCGCGGCGAAGGCCTCGAAAACGGCACCCGCCAGGTGC
The DNA here is from genome assembly GCA_023253495.1 of Verrucomicrobiales bacterium. Lineage (GTDB taxonomy): Bacteria > Verrucomicrobiota > Verrucomicrobiia > Verrucomicrobiales > V1-33 > CAJBME01. Next base: position 2,536 of record JALRGF010000132.1, on the reverse strand, counting down.
TCGCCGGTCTCAACCAGCCCGAGATCTACAAAGGCGGCATCCGCGGCCTTCTCTCGTCGTTCCTCGAGGTCGAACCGGAATACGTCCGCGCCATCGAAGCCGCCCTCGGTCACCACCTTCAGACGGTCCTCATCGCCGATGCCGTGCTCGCCGAAAGCCTGATCGACACCCTGACCCGCGACCGGCTCGGCGAAGCCATGGTCCTGCCGGAAAGTTTTCTGCCGGTGGAACTGCCGCGCCAGCTGTCGATTCTGCCCGACGGCTCCCAGGCGTGGGCGGCCGACAAGGTGCGCGTCCGTCCGCCGGTCGGCCCGCTCATCGACCACCTGCTGGGCAACGTGCTCATCGTGCCCGATCTCGCCAGCGCCCTGCGCCTGCGCTCCGACTACCCGGACATCGCTTTCGCCACCCAGAATGGCGAATTCGTCTCCGCCCAGGGCCTGATCCGCGGCGGCCGCAGCACGGAGGAGCCGACGTCCATGCTCCAGCGCCAGAATGAAATCAAGTCGCTGCGGGCCGAGGTCGAGTCGACCGGCGAACAACACAGCGCCCTCGAAGCCACCGTCGCCACCATGAGCGGCCTGGTCAGCGGCCTGCGCGAACAACTCGGCGAGGCCGCGCAGACGCTGCACGCCACCAAGCTGCGCGAAAGCGAACTCCAGGGCCAGCTCCAGCTCATCCGCAAGGAGATCACTGCTCACTCCACGCGCCTGGAGTCACTCGACGGCGAAGCCGCCCGCGTCGCCACCCGCCGTGACGAACTCGGCGCCTTTGTCGCCACCCTCACCGAACAACTGACCGCCTCCCGCGAGGAGGTCGAAACCCACGGCCGCCGCGCTGCGGAACTCGATCAGGCCCTCGCCGACGCCGTGCGCACCGAGGCCGAAAGCGCGGAATCCCTCAACCAGCTCAAACAATCACTGGCCCTCGAAAAACAAGCCGCCGAATCACTCCGCACCCAGCGCGATCCGATGCTCGGCCGCCTGCGCGAACTGGAATCACTGGTCGGCCGCCGCGAGTCGGAAATCGCCGCCCACCAGGAACGCATCACCGCCGCCCAGTCGGAAACCGAAAGCCTGCACGTCACCATCGCCGAATGCGAGGCGCAGATCGCCGAACTCGACGAAACCATCGCCGCCGGCCAGGCCCAGCGCTCGGAACAGGCACTTAAAGTGGGCGAAATCGAACGCTCGCTCGGCGGCGCCCGCCGCCAGCTCGCCGCCTGGAGCGAACAACGCGGCCGCGAAGAGGTGAAAGCCACCCAGATCTCCCTGCGCCTCGAAAACCTCGTCAGCTCGGTCTCGGAACGCTACCAGACGTCCCTCGAAGCCTTCGAAGCCGATTACCATACGCTCTGCTCCACCATCGCCTCGGTGCGCACCCGCCGCGCCACCCAGGAAAAACGCCGCGCCACTCTGGCCGGTGAGCCGGCCCCGGACAGCCCCGACCACGAGCCCGCCGCCACCACCCTGCCGCCGGCCGCCCCCTTCACCGAAAACACCGACGACGCCGACGAGACCGATCCGCCTCTTCCCGAACTGGACGCCACCAGCGTGCCCTGGGGCGAGGTCGAACTCTTTGCCACCGAACTGCGCCAGCGTCTCGACTCCATGGGGCCGGTCAACCTCGACGCCATCCAGGAATACGAGGAGCTGGAGGAACGCTACACGTTCCTCGAAAAGGAACACGGCGACCTTACCGCCTCCAAAACCGAGCTGCTCAACATCATCCAGAAAATCAACGTCGAAACCAAACGGATGTTCGCCGAAACCTTCGAGCAGATCCGCCTCAACTTCGGCCGCACCTTCAAGGAACTCTTCGGCCCCCAGGCCTACGCCAACCTCGTGCTCAGCGACAGCGACGACCCGCTCGAGTCCGGCATCGACGTCATCGCCAAACCCCCGGGCAAAAAACCGACCACCATCACCCTGCTCTCGGGTGGCGAACGCTCGATGACCGCCGTCGCCCTGCTCTTCTCCATCTACATGGTCAAACCCAGCCCGTTCTGCGTGCTCGACGAACTGGACGCCCCGCTCGACGAATCCAACATCGGCCGGTTCCTCAACATGCTCGACCAGTTCATCGACAAACCCGCCGGAATGGTCGTGCATCCTGCCCCCGGCACGCCGGGTGGCACCTTGGTCAACGCTTTGCTGCACCATTGCGGCGATACGCTGTCGGGCATCGGCGGCGAGCGGCGGCCGGGCATTGTCCACCGCATCGACAAGGACACGACGGGCCTTCTGGTGGTGGCAAAATCCGACCGCGCCCATCACGGGCTGGCGGCACAGTTCGAAACCCACTCGGTCAACCGGCATTATCTGGCTGTGGTGCATGGGCGCCCCGACGCCTATGACCCGCGCCTTCGCGGCCTGCGCGGAGTCAGCTTTGAACAGGGCGGGATCGTGAAGATCGCCACCCACCTTGCCCGCCACAAGACCGACCGCCAGCGGCAGGCCGTGGTCTGGAATGAAGGCCGCCACGCCATCACCCGCGCCCGCGTGGTCGAAGATTTCAAGGGCGCCGCCAGCCTGAT